>WJJU01000080.1 GCA_014729595.1 Chitinivibrionales bacterium | reverse complement strand
CCGCTTCGTGGCCGAAAGTTTTTCGTTTTCCATCCCTCGTTCGGCTATTTTGCCGATGCCTACGGCCTAAAGCAGATCGCGGTGGAAACTGGTGGCAAGGAACCCTCCGCACGTCGACTGGCTAATTTGATTGATGATGCTCGCCAAGAGAGTGTGAAAGTGATATTTGTGCAGCCGCAATTTTCGCGGAAGGCTGCCCAAGCGATTGCCGACGCAATCGATGGTGCGGTTGTCCCCGTCGACCCACTAGCAGAAGATTACATGGCCAATCTCGGCGAGATCGCGGCAAAACTGCGCGCGGCCATGCTTCAACCTGCAAAGATTTCCGACAAATAACGACACGCCGCTCGGCGAAACCGGCATCGCCGGGTGAAGGCGTCGGCGGCCGGGGAGTGCATTTATGGAACAGATACGCTTTGACAAGGTATCGTTTGCCTACGCGACCATACCGGTCCTGGAAGACGCCAGTTTTCAAATCGGTCCCAAAGTGCTTGTTTGCATTGTTGGGCCCAATGGAAGCGGAAAAACCACACTTCTTCGGTTGGCGTTGGGACTTGAAAAACCCACCGAAGGTACGATAAAGATTCTTGGAAAGCCGCCATCAAAAGCACGCCATTTAGTCGGCTACGTTCCGCAGCATGCATTGTTTGATCCGGCGTTTCCGGCGAGTGTAATAGATGTTGTGCTCATGGGGAGACTTGGGCGAACATGGACCGGCTTCTATCGGCATTCGGATTTCGAGGCCGCACTGCAAGCGCTGAACGAGGTAGGCATTGCCGATTACCGTGACCATCCATTCTCGGAGCTTTCGGGTGGACAGCGACAGCGTGTACTTATCGCCCGCGGCCTTGCGAGCGAGCCCCACCTTTTGCTACTCGATGAACCAACGTCGAATGTCGATCAAGCTACCATGAAAACACTGTATCGGGTGCTCCAGGATCTAAGCCGCCGGATGACTGTTGTTTTTGTTTCCCACGACCTGGGCTTGGTTTCCACCATTGTAACAAGCGTTATGTGCGTAAACCGCAGCGTAGTAGTACATCCGACATGTGAACTCACCGGCACAGCCATCCGCGAACTATACGGTCTGGACCTGTCGCTGGGTCGTCATGATCACCGCTGCGCCGAGGAACGACATAGTCATGACTGAGTTTTTTATCGATCTCTCACGATTCGCCTTTTTGCGTCACGCCCTTGCGGCCGGACTGCTTTCTTCTATTGCGTGTGGAATCATAGGATCCTATGTCACCGTCAGGCGAACAGTCTCCATTGCCGGAGCGATAGCTCATTGCACACTTGGCGGTATGGGCGTGGCACTTTATCTTAATCGACAACACGGCTGGACCGCCCTGACACCTTTGTACGGTGCCGTTGCGGCTGCGCTCATCGCGGCATTGGCGATTGGGACCCTGACGCTGTATGGTCGGCAGCGTGAGGATACGGTACTGAACGCCGTTTGGGCTTTAGGAATGGCCGTTGGCCTGCTGTTTATAAGCCGTACCAGTGGCGTCCGGATCGTTGGGATCGTGATGGTTATCGCGCTTTTAGCTCTTCCCGCCGCAACCGCCGCACACGCAGTCAGACGATTGCCGCACATGATGGCATTTTCGATTGGCTTGAGCATGATATACACTACCGCCGGTCTTGGTGCGAGCTATTCCGCCGATTTTCCCGCCGGGCCGACTATCATCCTATTCGCCGGCGCAGTCTACCTTGTCATGCTGTTTGCGGTCTTTGTCCGCGGAAAACTTCTGGTCCGTAAGAAAATTCCCTTAAAAAAATCAAATCAATACGCCGCTTCGGCACCATCCGTCGAAACCAACCAAAGATATGCCCCTCTGAACTCCAAAGACGGCTGAAGGCCGGTGTTGCCGCAATCAACCGGCAACAAAGAAGCATGAAGTCCATAGCGGAAGCTTTACAGACCGCTATCTTGGCGACGATAACCCTTAGCCGTTTTCAGCCAAGAAGATATGCTGCGTATCATTCGGCATTTCAAAAGGATAAGCAACTTGGTAAGCGCGCCGCGGGGGTTAAAAACCGGCTATGCAACGGGCGGAAGGTCTCGTCCCCCTCTCCGCTCGGTGCTAACGAATCGGATTCCAACGGACGACCTGACGCTCATACGCCTCGGGCGGAAACATCTCTTTGAATAACCGATAATACCAAAGTTCGTTCGGGCTGCGAAGCTCGAAGCCGGTTTGGGTGATGCGCTGAGCCCGGTATTCTTCATCCGATATCCTCCGCCGCCCGATTTCTCTGAGAACCGTGTCGACACTGGCGCCCGAAGCGAACTGTGCTTTGTCGCGTTCTATTATGCGCTCGGGCAGCAGATCTTTAAAGGTGTCTCGTAGTATACGCTTACCGGATTCCGCTTTTCCCATCTTCCAATGAACAGGCACACGGCGAGCGAAATCAACGATACGAGCGTCAAGAAATGGTGCGCGATACTCAATCGAATTCGCCATCCAGGCGCGATCGAGACGCCTGAGCGAAGTCGCGTAGGCCGTGTCGATCAGAGTGTCCAAAATGGATTGCCTACGCTCTCGATCCGACATTTCGCGAATCAGATGGTAGCCGGCGAACAATGCGTCTGCGCCCTCACCACAAATGCAACAACCTGTATGTTGGCTTATATATCGCGAAGCAAGAATGTTGGCGACACAACCGATCACACAATCTTCCTCAAAACTCTCCAGATGCCAAATTGCTTCGCGAACAGTCTCTTCAGCGATGGTTGGCTCGACGATATGTACATGATGACGGTTTTCAGCGCCGAGGTGAGCCGCCACTAATCGCGCATGGTCCGGATCGCTGCTTCCCTCGAGTCCAAACGTATAAAGTTCAAGCCCGGGCAGATACCGTAGAGCCAGCGCCGAGAGTATTGAGCTGTCGAGGCCTCCGCTGAGAGCGATACCGCCGACCGAGCCGTCTTTCACCGCATCACGCACAACACTTTCCAGCAGATCTCTGAGCACCTGTCGGGCTTTGCCGCGTGTTCTGAACGGAGATCCCTCCGAACGTAGTACGGGAAGTCGTTGTGTGCTTTTCTGTGAAGAGAACATGATCCCCGGAGGCAATTCCTGCACATCATCGGTAATTCCGCAAAGTGCCTTGGCTTCCGAAGCGAAGCTAATCGTATTATCGCGACGCCCGTAAAAAAGCGGACGTGAGCCGACGGGATCGCGGGCCAACAGCAGCTCCTCACCACCGGCGATAGCAACCGCGTAGGCGCCCTTCAGCTTTTTGACGCAGTCGTAACCGAATTTTTGTCGCAATGACCACAGCGAGTCGGCGTCACGATGATTCACCCAATCGCGATTATGAATTACGCCGTCGAGCACCAAGGCCTCAAGATCCCCTCCCGCCATGGCATGCTCGCGGTGACCACCAAATTGCCCCTCGCAGCATCCTATGGAAAAAACAGGCCCCTCCAGAACACGACGCGAATCGGGACCTCGGTGGTTAATAGTTTCCAACATTGCATCGACAGTGTCCCGCGAAGCACCAGGACCAAACATTCCGGCAATTCCAGCCATGGGATATCTCCCTCTCATTCTTGCTTCAGGTCAACATAGTCCTCGTTTGAATATTCCTCACGTTGAGTAATTCGGCCGTGCCAAGGCGAGAATCAAGGTGTTGTTAACCATCGCTCCATAAAAAAATATACACTGTCCCAACGCCACCGCGCCTATCGTTATGCATAATGGTGCAACGCCGGCATATTCTCCGACGCCGATGTTCAAAACGATCACGCTAATAAGCAAAGCGCCGAAAAGCCGGACCGTGTGCAAGTTTCCGAATATCATCATCCTACCCCCACGGGCTTATTCCCGCACGGCTTCGTCAACCGGATCGCTTCCATAGGTACCAAGAATAGCGGATAAAAAAGTGTAGAAAAAGGGGGCAGCAAAGGTGGATTTCTTGCCGCCGGCCGCAGTCGGAGCCGACGCCCACTTACAGCACGAATTCCAACCCACCGGCCACCCCGTGCCGCGCTCTTCCCGCCCCGGTAGTCAACAGCACGTAGTACGCAAAGAAATTCATTGCTCCCACGGCTATTCCCGGTCCGATTTGTAATTCATTCGCGGCATCCTCATCAACTAACAATTCATTCTCAACGGCAAGGTAAAGACGCATACGGGCTGCGGCACTCAACGGTTGGTACAGCTCAAGTTCATTGACATAATCGACCTCTTCGTCATTTATGGTGTACCTGAGCCTGTTTTCGATCTCAAGGATAGTGCCGCTGAAATCCACCACCTTCAGCAGCACTACAAGTGCCTCCGCCCGAGCACTCGAAAGAGGGTCGGCCAAAAAAAAACTGAGTCCCGGCCCCACCCAAACAGGCCCCCCAACACGAAATCGGCCGTCGAACTGTATCTCATCGGCGAGTTCCAACTCATCTTCCATTTCCCCGATAAAATTATTTTTTACTCGAACAACAACTCCCTTGTACCAAGCCAGACGTTCCTCAATCGTTATTTCGTTTCCAAAGATCGGCGTTGACGTCGTACCCAAATACCCCCCAAGCAACTCGATGCTCATTTCGAACGGTTGTTCCGCCGTAACGGTGAAAAAAAACAAAGGGATTATCGCAAATACCGCGACAATTGTAAGGCGATACATCATCCACCCTTTCAGGTAAAATGCACGACTATCGTTTCACCCAATCACATGATCGATCGCGATCTCCCGGTAGCCTTTTCTCTCATCAACCGCCCCTCAATCGAAATCCAAAGAGTTATTAACAATTATTGTACCAAATCATACAATACTAAAGCAAAAGGCTCGTTTCATTTCTTGTGAATTGTAGGAAATAGTGGTTTCGAGAAACTCAACCAACAACAAGGAGAAGAGGTCATCCAACTTGGCGGACACCACCGATAACGCCGACGCCGAAACTTAGAGGCTC
The DNA here is from genome assembly GCA_014729595.1 of Chitinivibrionales bacterium. Taxonomy (GTDB): domain Bacteria; phylum Fibrobacterota; class Chitinivibrionia; order Chitinivibrionales; family WJMI01; genus WJJU01. The sequence continues at coordinate 8,319 of WJJU01000080.1, read as the reverse complement.
AGGGGTTATAGTGAAACGTGCATTGTAAAATCGATACAATCGCATTGCCGTCAAAATGCCAAAGTAGTATCGGAGCCGCTTTCAAAACAAGCTGCAACCCAGGCCAACTGCGACGACTTGCCTGTTTCGCTGCGTCTCCTCATCATATCACCGAGGATAGTGACTCGATATCACCAAGGATAGTGACTCGTCCTTCCGCTTTGCGGGATCACATCCAGGCCTTTTCGCTCGGCCTTCCACGACGTAGCTCATTCTGAAAGGGGCTCTTAAGCACTCTGTCGATCAGTAGATAACGATGCGAGAATTTCATGGTAGACCTTCACATAATTTGCGGCCATGATTTCGCTGGTGAAACGGCGTTCTACCGTTTCTCGGCAGGCTTCCCGTGACACTTCATCCACGCGACCGACCGCATCGACAGCCTCATCGATCGAGTTGACCAAAAAACCGTCACTCCCGGGGGTAATAATTTCGGGCATGCTCCCTTTGTTGAAAGCAATAACCGGCGTTCCACACGCCATTGATTCAACGACCGACAAGCCGAACGGTTCGGCAAAATTGATCGGATGCAACAATGCCCGCGCTCCGCCAAGCAACTCTTGGCGCCTTTGCGGACCTACGCTACCGACGTAGACAACCCGTGAGCCATCGATCGAAGGCTCTATATGTCGGCTAAAATAGTCACGATCTTGCACTATGCCGGCCATTATCAACCGCAGACCCGTACGCTTGGCGATTTCCACCGCCTCCCGCGCCCCTTTATCGTGATGAAAGCGCCCAAAAAATAAAAGGTAGTCATCCGTGGAAGCGCTGAAGTCAAAGCGATCGATGTCAATACCATGATGGATCGTCGCAATATACGTTAGCTCCGGCGACCGGTCGGCATCGCTGATCGAAACATAGTGGCAAATGCGATCGTATCGTTTGTAGGCGGGAAGTATTACCGGACCGGAAAACCCGTGAATGGTAGTGATCAAAGGAGTTGTCACAAGCCGAGAAAACGATAGCGGCAAAAAATCGAAATGATTATGAATAATATCAAAGCGAGATGCGTTTTCGAAACAGTGGGCGATGTGAATCGACTCCCACACCTTCGCATCAATGTGCAAATCTTCTTCATAGCCCCGCGGGCATACCGCTTCGAGCCGACCGGCGGTCAGCGAATCGGCGGTCGCAAACAACGTAACGTCATGCCCCGCCTTTACCAACTCTTCCGTCACTAACGACGTTACCCGTTCCCACGGACCATAGTGTCGTGGTGGCGTACGCCAAGCTATGGGCGCCAACATGCCTATTCGCATGATTCACGGCTTTCGACAAAAAGGTTTACGGATGTGGGCATTAGGCTGATCGCACTCCGTCAGCTACGCATCGCTACTCTACATATTGCAATTTCTTTTGCCCCGACTCGAAGCCCTGCATGGCGATAAGCGAAAGCAGCCACGCCAGCGTCGATTCGGCGCCTTGATTCTGATTGGGGCCGTTGGGCTGCAGCCCGTCGCGACAGCCCCCGGTCGTATAGTCATAAAGCGGCTGATTAAGATCGTTTTGCCCCAAAAACCAGTGAAACACATGGCGCGCGGCGTTAGCGTAATGCTCCTTATCCGTCATTTGATGCGCCAGCAGACAAGCATCCAGCATAACCTGCGCCTCTATAGGTTGTTGGTCAAATCGCGCCTTGCCACCGCCACGAACGAACCAGCCGGTATTGCCAATGGGCGAGAAATGATCATCGATAGTCTGCTGTTCCAACAACCAATCCAAAATACGGAGTCCCATCTCGACCAAATCGCCCCGCTGCATCCATTGTCCCGAGAGCAAAAGCGCCTGCGGAATACGACCGCTCGCATACGTGACGCAATCCTGAAACCAAGGCCAGTCGGGCTTTGCATACGCTACAACTTTGCCGTAGAGCAATTCGGCAAGTTGTGCTCGTATGCGCCGTACTTCGGTATCTCCCGAGAATTTCGAGAGATACGCATGAATGCCTACCAGCGAAAAGGCCAGCGAAATAGGATAGGTAAAATGCTCCACCACCTGAAGGCCACGGTGGAAAAGCGTTGTCGCCAACGCCACGCATCCCGGATCTCGCGAGAAGGCGCTACACACCCCCAGCCCCCAAAGGGCGCGGGCGCAGCTATCTTGCGAACCTCGTTCCTCGTGCATGGTTCGATCGTAGGCCATAAAGTTCCTGAAATGGTTGTTGTCCTCGTTGAACGCATAGCCCAGAAACGCCAGATAGCGCTTCTGCAACTGGAGCAGGACCGGCTCTTCACCCATAACGCTTTCGGCGGTCACCGAAACAATGAGCGCCCGCGCGTTATCATCAACACAATAGCCATGATTGTAATCCGGGACGGAATATTTGGCATGTTGAAAGATCCCGGTGTCGTCGGTGAGTGCTAAAAGATGGTCCAGTTTGAATTCCGGAAGGCTGGTCTTTTCTTCGCGAAGGGTTTTGGTTTTGAACGGCGGCCGGGGACGACGATGGCGTTCGGCGCCCACCTCAAAGAAAACGGTCATATAGTCGCGGGCAACCTGGGTCCATACGGCGTTACGCGAGTACGTATAGGCGCGTTTGCGTATGGCGCTGCGTTCGGTCTCGTTGTCCAGCAATCGGATCACCGCCTCGGCGACGGCCCCCGCATCCTGAAAGGGTACAAGTATTCCGCGGTCCTTTCCCATCATCTCTTCGGCATACCAATACGGGGTCGACACCGTCGCCTTCCCTACACCCATAGCGTAAGCAAGTGTACCCGAAACGATTTGAGATTCGTTAAGATACGGCGTTACATATATATCGGCCGAACCAAGAAACTCGCACAGTTCCTTAAAGTCGACAAAGCGATTGTGAAAAACGAGATGACTATCGACTCCCAATTTGCGCGCCATACGCTGAAGATAGAGGCGGTACTCCTCACCTTGCGATTTTTTGACATGAGGATGCGTAGTCCCCACCACCATATACACCACGTCGGGATGCTTGGCGACGATCGCCGGGAGAGCCTGGATCATGAATTCGATACCCTTGTTCGGTGACAAAAGGCCGAATGTCAACACCACCCGCCGCCCCTCGACACCGAACTGATCCTTGTAGTAGCTGGGATCGACAAAAGGCATATCAGGTATGCCGTGGTGAATAAGGGCGATCTTCGCGGGAGGAACTTTGTAGATGTCACGTAGAAAATCGACGGCGCGCCGGGCCATCACAACCACTCTGTCCGACAGAGATACAATCTCGCCAAGTACCTCGTGTTGCTCGGCGGAGGGGTCCTTAAGTACGGTATGGAGTGTCGTGACTACCGGCATGCGGAGCCCTCTGAGCAATTGTATGATATGCCTTCCGGTAGCGCCGCCGTAAATACCGTATTCATGTTGAAGGCAAACGACGTCGACAAGGCTGATATTGAGGAAATCGCTGGCGCGACGATATTCGCCCACTTGATTTTGGCTGAGTTCGAAGCGGACCTTATCGGGGTATGCATAGCCTTCCGGCCGATCGTTCATCGCCATGGCCCAGCAATTGGCATCACCTGAAATACTCGAAAGCGCGTTGACCAAATCGGTGGTAAACGTGGCGATACCGCACATCCGCGGAAGATAAGTGCCGATTACGGCAATGTTCTTGAGGTCGGTCATAAGGTCCGCACTCCTTTATGTTGACGGAGCTTTACTCGAAATCCGGTTCCCCCAAGGAAGTTTATCGATATCCGGTTCAAGCCGCACGGAACTATTTTATATTCCGCCGCGGTTCATGCGAGCCGGCTCAAGTGATCCTCTAATATATCTTTGGGTGAGTCCCATGCGAAAGATTGAAGTAGAGCGTTTGAAAATTGCCCTGAAGCCGTCTCACTCGCGCGTACTGATTCGCCCGTTTGTCCCTTCGGGCAACCGGGCGGAACGTATCATTTCACGCGTGATGTGTTTATCGGAAGAAGAGGTGAGCGCGCATCTGGACAGGGTGCTTGCCGAGTTCGCGGACCGCCACCACGACATCTGCGACGTCCTGTTGCGCCATTTCCAACGGGTCCGGCATGCGCGCATCATGGATCATAAGCTCTCCGAAAAACGAAAACTGCTCATTGGTAGCTATTTTACACAGGAATACGCACTCGAGTCGGCGGCCCTTTTCAATCCTTCCATAGTTCTTCATCCCGACCAAAGCGGACTTCCCGCGGGCTCCGTACGATTCATCCTCAGCCTGCGCGCAACGGGTGAAGGGCACATTTCTTCCATCGTCTTTCGCGAGGGCGTACTTCACCAAGACGCCCAAATAACTCTCGTCCCCCCAACCCCGTACGTTGTCGAACCGGAGCGGATCCCGTACCTTACATACGACAAACCGTTGTTCGAACGTAAACTGCAGGAACTGGAACTTGACGATGAACTTGCCCGACGTATACTGTCGGCACTTGGGCCGACCTTCACGCTGACACAGCTAAATGAAAGCATCACCAACGCAGCCAGACAGTCACAACGATTTCCCGGAGTCAAATACACGATCGAAGGTATACGCCTTCTGGCGTTATCTAACTACGAAAAGGAAATCGACGCCGACCGTCAACTCTCCGAGCTTGCTATTTTCCCCTCGGCACCCAGCCAAAGCAATGGAATCGAAGATGCCCGGTTCGTCCGATTCGCCGAGGATGACGGAACATTCACCTATTTTGCCACGTACAGCGCTTTTGACGGCAGTACGGTCGTCCCTCAGCTTTTACGAACCTCGGACTTCAGACACTTCGTCTTCAATACGCTCAACGGCCCCGCGGTGCGCAACAAAGGTATGGCTCTTTTCCCCCGAAAAATTAACGGCTGCTATGCCATGCTTTCTCGCCAAGACAACGAGAACATATTTCTGATGTATTCCGACAACGTCCACTTTTGGTATTCGCCGGAGATTATCATGCGCCCGACCCACATGTGGGAATTCGTGCAATTAGGCAACTGCGGCTCACCTATTGAACTGGACGAAGGATGGTTGGTGCTGAGCCACGGCGTCGGCCCTATGCGTAAATATTGCATGGGCGCTTTTTTGCTCGACAAAAAGGACCCAAGCAAGGTAGTAGGCCGTCTTCGCAAACCGCTTCTCGAACCCAACGAGAACGAACGCGAAGGATATGTGCCGAATGTGGTCTACACATGTGGCGCCATGACTTACAACGGCTTCCTTATCCTCCCTTATGCCATGTCTGATTACGCTACCGGATTCGCTCGTATCCGACTAACCGAAATACTCAACTCGATGGACGATTAGGCAGAGCATGACCAAACCTCATCGTTTTAAAAGTCCCTCGGATTATCTCGCGCGGACAACCGAGACGACAAGAAAAACGGAACCCAACGCGTACCGCTTCAATTCATTTGCTCCACCCGCCGCACGAAGGCGTTTGGTTACCACGGACGAGATTGGCATACATACCACAACCGAGCCGTTACCCAACCGTTTTCTTCGTGACGCATGCTGATCACCAGGCGCGCGAAAATTTGCCTTTCGCAGTAAGAAGTGACCGTCGCTTCACTGATCCGCCCGCTTCCCGCACGGAGTCGGAGTCGAGGGGAAAAGTGTGAGGAAATGAATCGAAATCACAAAATGACGATTTCCTCGCGGTGCGCAAGCTTAGTTCCAGCGCCTATGGTGCGGAACACTTATGAAGGGTTTCATTCTTGTATTGGGACGAATTTTGCTCGGTCAAACGCTCGGCGCAATTCGTTCGTCCCAATCGAGTTTCGAGCCAAATTTGTTAAAGTTTTTTGTATTTCAAGACCCATTTGTACCTAGCCACACCTAAATATCGGCTCAATACCGCACGGCGGAAAATGCCCGCATAAAAAAAAGCTTTGACGTAGCTTGTTCAATTATACATTTTCTTACATTCAGTTCTATTCATCGCATTTCTCAGTAGTTCCGTCTTTGGCACAGAATACCATGAAACACATCTACTTCCAAAAGGAACACACATTTCATGACCAAACGCAAAGGACCGTTGCGCATCGGCCGTCGGAAACCAGTGAGGGAAAGTGCCGTTCATCACATTGCGGTAATCTACGTCAAAGTCCATAAACGTCCGATTGAAAGCCCGACAAAGCCCCGTCCGTTCAACAAATTATACCCGATACGTTTTTTTACCACCTTTGCATCCGAGCGAAGGTCACCGTCAACCAAGCATACACGACCGTGTTGTTCGCACCGATCCGCCATCCGGTGCGGCAGGACCGAAAGCCGTCCGGCTCACAGAATAACTAGGCCGTATTGGAACAAGACCGACCTGGTCCGAAAAGAACCTCCGACTATTCACACAATGAGCGTCTCTCAATTTTCCGCGCCGATTCACCGGCACGATATGATACAACAGCCGACGACAGCCTCGAACGTTAGGCCGTCAAATCGACAAAACGAAGCGTGCTTGGCGAGAATTTGGTTCAATGGAGGAATAAATCGATGACGGAACAGCAGAACATTATCGCCTCGGAGATCGCGGAGCGGCATCGTCACCGACACGACATACACAGAAACATTGAAGACCGAATGCGCGCCGTCCTAGCCGATCTGAATGGAATGTCACGAGAAGAAATGCAGGGCCTCGTTCATCAACTCATGGTAGAGCTGGGTGAACATGAAATGTGCGAACATGACCAAGAAATGCACATCGCCGGATTGGCCGAAGCACGCGACCGTTATCGGAATCTCTTCGAGCTTGCTCCGATAAGCAGCACAACCGTCGACGCGGATCTGATTATTCACAAGTGTAACACCAAGGCCGTCGAGATGCTCGGTTTGGACAATCAGAGAGTGCCGGGGCGCTCATTTATCTCTTTTGTCGCATCGGAAGACCGTGGAATATGCAGCGGCTATCTGGAGAGGGTCATTGCAGGTGAAACATCCCGTGCGACGGAATTGCGACTTAAGCGAGCGGACGGCTCCATCTTTTATGCGCGTCTCGAATGCTCGAAGATAAGCGATGCCGCTACCCGTGAGGCATGCCTGATATACTTCAATGATATTACCGAACGAAAAAGGGCCGAGGAATCCCTCCGGGCATCGGAGAAACGCTATCGCTTTCTCTACCAGGAAACACCGACTATGAACCTGGTCATTGACTCCGATAATCGGATCGCCGAGATCAACTCCCGCGCACTCCATCGCTTAGGGTACGACCGAGAAGAATTCGTTCAAAAACCATTCCCGGACTTTGTGGCTGAGAATGAACGCGGAAAAACACTCCAAGCCTTGACGCTAGCCCATACGGGCCAAAAAATTGGCAAGCTTGAGGTCGGTATCCTTACCAAATTCGGCACGGTGCGCAAATATCTGTTCGATGCCGGATCACCGGCCGTATTGCGCGAGGAGCGGCAAAATAGCTTGCTTCTATGCGCCAAAGACATAACCGAACGAACGCACGAAGAAAACGCCTTGCGTCAAAACGAAAGCAGGTACCGCCAAATTGTCGAAAACGCCGGCCGGGGAGTTTTCCTGCTTGACGCCGAATCGACCATCGTTCTCCTGAATTCCTCGACGGCGCACATGCTTGGCTTTCCACCGGAGTATTTGCGCAGCCGCAGCCTGCTTGATTTTATCGCGCACGACGATCTTGCCATATTTGAAGACATTATGGCCCGGTGCCGTACCGACTTTACACGACGAAGCATGGAGATTCGGCTCTTGGGAGCGAAAAACACCATGTGCCGAGTGCGGATAAGCATTTGTAAAATTACCGCCGAAAAGGAACCATCTCCCTTGATGGTCGCTTTCTGCACTTACGCCGCCGAAGAGTGTGCCCCTGACGAAACGACCAATGAACCACCGGCTCCCGACCTGCAAATGCAGCGAGCGAGAGATGAACTTGCCAGGCGTCAACAGGCCCTGGAGGCGGTGTATGCAATGACGACCGCTTTCGGCGGTTCACTGGACACACTCTTCGATCTTGTCGCGATGACCGTTTCCCGTATTATCGGCCTTCCCTTTGTAGCTGTTCTGCACATCAAAGACAGCAAGGCGCTTGCCATAACCCGGGTCAAAGAAGGCAAGTTGGAACACCCCGGACACATATTGCACAACTGCCCACTTCTGGGTGAACTGGGAAGCATGAGGACCGCTTATCAGGTTTACGGCAACCTTCGCGAACGGTGCTTCGACTGCATGTCTCTTCGCGACAAGGGATACTGCTCACACGTAGGAGTCCCAATACTGGGCCCTCACGGCGAACTGGTCGGCGCCGTCTGCTCCTTCGGCTATTCCGTAGACGCATTCAGCGAATACCGCAAACACTTGATCGAAATATTTGCTCGTTACCTTTCACACGAGATATCACGAGTCAGAAT
>WJJU01000869.1 GCA_014729595.1 Chitinivibrionales bacterium | reverse complement strand
GTAGACACCGAGGGGCTCAAAGAGGGCGAGAAGGTCACGTTCACACTTTACGACGAATCCGTCGATCCGCCGCGAAAATTGGATTCGGTACTGGGCGAAAACGTCACCTACAGCGCCTACGCAACCTGGACCGTTCCCGAAACCCTGGATCGCAGCGCCAAGCTCGTGGTGGAGCCGTCGCATAAAAAAGTGCTGGGACCGCGGTGTGAGATACCGCAGGCTAAAAGGAGAGTGGGAATGTGGTTTCAAATCGACTTGGATAATCCAAGCACCGAAGATGATGTTGTGATTCTGTACACGACCGATGGCGAAGAGGTGTCACGAATATATATGAAAGATAAAGAGGAAGAAGAGGAAGATATGGTATTCCTCAACTTTAAAGGCATGGAACCGGGAAAGCGATACAATATCATTTATGACTGCGGCGATGAAGACGCTCGGTATGCTATCGCCAAAGATATCGACTTGGAGTGGATGAAGGGAAACGCGGAAAAAGGAAGTGCGAAATGAGGAGCAGAAAAAATCGAAGGGTTTGCGCACAAACGATTATAGCTTTGCTGGCTATCGTTGGCACAATTTCGCAGTGCCAATTTGACAGCCGTTCGCCCGAAGAAAAGAAAAAGGATATTGTCGCGCACCTTAAAAAAAATGCAAAACACCGGACCAAGCCGACAGGGTCAAAGGAAGACTACACGAAGGTTTACTTTGTGCGTAACAATATGCGTAATGGTGGCGATACGATCTTTTCACCAGATGAGCGCTTGAGTCTATACGAAATAGGTTCCGACGGCAAAGGATTACGCGAGGTTTTTCGCGCGAAGTGGATCCGTTGGACTGTCGAAGCATCTCCGGATGGAGAGAAATATGCTTTTGTCGGCAAAAAGGACTCTTCATTTGAGGCCATGATTATCTATTTCGAAAAAACTGGCGAAACGCGAGTTTTCCGTCAATATAAGCACCCAGATTACCCCAAAGGGGATGATGGCGCCCCGCGATGGTGGGATAATGATCATATTTATCATCATTCAAATCGCATAATTCTTAAACGGAATATCCATACCGGCAAGCTTGAGGAACTGGCAAAGAAAGATTTACCTTCTAAGACCTACCCCTTCTGGATCCCTGATAAAAAACGGTTCGTTAATGTGGGATCCATGATGTGCCGGTTCGACATCAATGGAGAACATTTGACCTGTGACTCTTTAAAGTACGACCCGGTATACAGCCGGCCACCAACTATTACAGCGGCATTTGACAAAATTGGGTACTATGGAAGGTATCCCAAAGTCGGGCTTGATGGTAATTACCCCAAATCATATTTCGTTCGAATAGATCTGAATTCAGGCCAAGAAATGGTCGTTAGTATGGATAGCTTGGGGACATCTCAGCCACCGGCGATGGGCCCATATGGTAAGTGGATTTACTATCTTACCTGGCTTCCTATGCCAGAGAGCCAAAATAGTGATTGGGACTATTCATTCATGCGTCATCGGATATCTGACGGAAAAGCAGAACTGATTCTTAACTGTGATTTCCCCTTTTCCAACATCACCTTTAGGAGGCCCGATGCTGCGCAATAGCGACGGCAACACCCAAACCTTCGAGGACGGCATATTCTGCGGTCAATTCGATGAGCAGAATAATCGCATAGATAAAACATTCGTGCCCGTGGCGAACTGCTTTGTACTAATCAAGCAGGACAAGAGCGCCATTCTCTGCCGCACGAATGGTGCCGGTATACTCAAACAAGTACATTATAAGGGCGAAGAGATTAAAGCCACTAGTTTTTATGAAGCGATGGAGACCGTAGACATCTGCATTATCTCTCCAGAAACAGCATCGCTCATATTCGCACAACCTTCATCAACATCGGTTCACAAAAAAGTTTCTGCATGGATTTCTCATAAAGACGTGGAACTGAATTTTCGCCAAGAAACGGTGACCCATGTTGATAATATGCAGAAATTTATCAAGCCTGACAGTGTTCCTTCCGGCACTTCTCTTCCGAATCGATGCGACGCTATTCTTATCCCTTCACAAAAAGTCGTTTTATTCCGCAGTAAAAGCAAGTATTTCAAGGGGGCTTCATTCCAATGCAAATTGAGCGTAAACGGCAAAGGCCGGACCTTCGAAATGATTCTTGACACTAACGATCAAAGTAAGATGCTTGCAACATTGTTTGATAAAAATGATGAATACATAGGCGCTAATGCCATCATAACTATTCCTCAAAATGAGTTTGCCGAGGCTCTATCTCTTAAAAAAGATTTTGAAATGACCACCGTCATCAGTCCCACCGTCTCATGCCTTGGTTTCGAAATAGCCGAAATCGATATCGCGCCGATTACGCTCGAAGAATCTCTTATCCTACAGTTCCCGAACCGTAACCTTGGCAAAATACGGACCGAAGTTCGCAAGGGACCGCAAAGCCCACCCGAGCGACCAACCGCCGCGGGCGAAACGACGAAAATGCTCGATTCATGGAAATCAGCAGCTAAAGCCGCATCGGATAAGCTCAACAAAGGAATGAGCTTTATCAACCCCTCATCATCTCGTTTTGCCCTGCTGGATGCCGTGCTTAATGAGGTATTCCGAGGATTGAGGCCAGAAGATCGTCCAACATGGTTGGGGCGCGCGATTCAGCTCTCGACCGGCGGCGGAAATCTCGTCGCCGGCTACCTTGATTTCCTCAAAAAAGTTGATGAACTCAACGACACCATAGACAAACTCCGCACCTCAGCCACCTCGGTCAAATCAGCCGGCACTACAGTCACTGCCGGCTACTTGGGTAAAATGGATGTAGACGACTCTCTTTTGCTCTCGGCCGCATCCGACGCCGCCGCTGCGGGTAATGATGCCGATGATATCTTGATCGCCAAAAAGGGTTCTTTTTTAGATCAAATTTTTGGCAGCCGGGGGGAAGCTCCAGCGGGAATAGAGAAGCTGGGTAAAGTAACGAATGCAGCCGGAATTGCTTTCGATGTATACGATACGGCACGCAGTATCATGAAAGCGGCTAATGCCGCTCGATCGCTTGAGGAGGCGCGCAAGAATTTCACGGCAATTATCGAGGATTTCGATAAACTTGGCGGCAGTGGGGCATCGCGCGAAGTGCTGTCGGTGCTCGAGAAGTTTAGACAGTTCACGTTGGCCGCGCGTAAAGGCGCGGACAAGGCTACTATCGAGGCGATCAATGCGGGCGTTAACCTGGCAATGACACTCACGGTCGCGGCATTCCCGCCCGCCGCCGCGCCAGTTGCCGCAATCCAACTCACCAAGGCAGGTATCCGTTTTGGGGCCGATGTCGCCAAATCGGTCGGCACTGGCCTTGACAAATTGATCCTGGACAGTAAAACCACTCAGTTTTTCGCCGACCTTCAGCGTAGCGCCGCGATTCGCCAAGACGATATGCGGGAATTCAAAGAAATCCTTGTTCGTTCCCGCGAGCATGTCGATGACATGGGCAGACAATTTATAGTCCGTGCGCGCGTGCTCAATGCGCTCGTTCGCCTTATCGAGCGCGCGGGTTCGCGCGTTAACAACGCTAATTTCGAAAAGGCCGTCAAGGATAACAAAATTGTTGAGTTTATCCGCTGCTTTGTTTTCAACGAGTACGGAGCCTGGTCGCACCCCGCCGAGTCAGCCTTCCCGATATCGCTTGATCACTATTGGCAGCTTCTTATCGATTACTGTGACACGCGCAATATTGCGGGAAAAAGCTTGAACGCCGCCGCGGACAATCCGTGGAAACAATTGGAAAAGCAATTAGGATCGGGCAAACTCACTCAATCGGAAATCTCTCAGCTCACAGTAAGTCATGGTGTCTGCATTGGGCCGGAAACCAGTCGATGGTTAC
>WJJU01000868.1 GCA_014729595.1 Chitinivibrionales bacterium | reverse complement strand
GTAGACACCGAGGGGCTCAAAGAGGGCGAGAAGGTCACGTTCACACTTTACGACGAATCCGTCGATCCGCCGCGAAAATTGGATTCGGTACTGGGCGAAAACGTCACCTACAGCGCCTACGCAACCTGGACCGTTCCCGAAGCCCTGGATCGCAGCGCCAAGCTCGTGGTGGAGCCGTCGCATAAAAAAGTGCTGGGACCGCGGTGTGAGATACCGCAGGAGTCATTAGAAGAACATGAAGGCACGGTGCTCGAAACTGATGGAGAACCTTTGGCAAATATTCCATTTGTGGTAATGATTGACGGGCAAGAGTATGCCAAAGGGTCCAGCGATGAAAATGGGCATTTTAAGCTTTCGGTTCCTGAGGGAGCCCACTATGATATAGTACTCATTGATCCCTGATTCACGGATTTTCGCCTTTTCGATTGATTGTGCGTAAAGGTGATGTACGGAAGGATATAAACATGGCTACGGAGACAACCTCCACGACAATATTCCAGATAAGCGCCGATAATCCACGCATCCAGTGCGCCTATTTCAGCCGTACTACTGAGCCGGTGCGGACAAAGGACGACATAGCGGAATTAATACAAGATCCGGTGGAAATCTATGGTAACCAAGAAGAAGATCCGGAAGTACATTTGCACATAAGGGTGGAGCAACTTTATTACAAATCATCAAAAACGGAGCGAATACACTCCAATTCAGAACTGCTGGTAGACCTTTTTGCGGTCAGTCGAGCTTTTCTGAGAGATTTTGCCGCCGGTGTTGACCAGGATGAAGATTTGGCGGGAAAGCTTAAAGATGAGGTGCGGTACATTGACACCATGCGTGTTAAACTGTCGGGAGATTTCAAGGACCAAGACAGCGTGGTGCGTGGTGATAATGCCGATCGGGTTGCCATGGCATTAGGTTTAGCGACGGACCGGACCGTCACGGTCACCGAGTGCAATAATTTCCGCAGCGGAGAAAAATCACCCAAAGCGAAATATTTTGATCTTTGTTTTCGGCTTGATTTCACCGAAGAGCAGCAAAAGGAATTGTTCGATTTATCCCAAGGAAGTAGGTATCTTTTTGCATGGGTATGGCTTTCCAACACTACCACGCAAGAAGACTATCAGCAAGCGAACAAGCTGGACATAACCGGTCCCGAGAATCGATGTGACTTTCTTATGCAAAAGGGTAACTGGGGACTGGAGCATGCCCTGGTCAAAGGGGCGAGAAAAATCTTGGGTATCGAGAGGGGGTATGTGCCACGGCGGACCTATTACGAACTCGATAAGGCCGGCGATGATTATCCGTTTGATGAACCGACGCTCAATGTGGTGCGCATTTTGAACCAACTACCGGTACAGACGTTCGAAATAGCGGCGCAATTGGGGCCAATCGGCATTCGCCGGCATTGTGGCGACACCTTTTCGCGGCTTGGACGCACATTCATGCCCCATGACAGTATTGGATTGTATGAGGGCGAGCAATCGATGCGGGTCTTCCTTGATTCCGAATCGACCGGCGCACAAAGCTATGGAACGGTTCAATCCGATGCGGCAACCTTACACGGACACAAAAACGGCGCCGGCGAATTCCATTCTCGCGGCGATGACCTTTTCTTTTTCAAAGCCCGCTCCGCGGCTCACTGGCTCAATAGTCTCGAAAAGAGATATCCGAATAAAAGTTTCAGCGCCGATGATGAAAACGCCGGTAAGTCGTTACTGAAAAAAGGTTCGTTCCCATTCGATGACGGTAAGGTTGAAGTGCTTTCGCATGATTTTCTGAAAGACTACCGCGAAGAAGACCTGCCTATCGGCCCGACTCACCCCGTGTACGAACAGAAGATCATCGATTTTGCGGATTGCAAAACCATCCAGGTGCTCGCGCCCACCGACCCTACGCTTAAATATAAGGGCGCCATCATAGGTAGTATCGGCAAGGGCCTTGCAGGTCTTACCGGATCTGACAGGCTGTTTCCGCCGTGCCATACCGAAGTCTACGTTGACGAGATACCGGACGAGAAGTATTACGGCTACCGCTACTGTCACCGGCCGCTTTTGGTTTGTTTTGAGATTCAACGTGACCTGACCGAAAAGGAACATGCCTCCCTTGCCGATAAAGCACTCACATTCCGGCTCGTAATCGAGCACGAGGGGCATTTCGATAAAGAGACGGGTAAACCGGAGATGGTGGATATTCCCGTGAAGGTAAATCTGGATGATCTCTCGGTCGAGGGGAGTATCGCCGGCACCCATGCTGTTGTAGTGTATCTCACTCTTGCCTGGGGTGGTATACGGGTCTCGGTGAAAAGTGATACGCCGCAACTGGATTTCTACAACATGACCGCGCCCAATTATCCGTTTTCGACCCTGCGCGCTTTCTCTGTCGATAGCATGCATGCAAAGGAAATTACCCTTTTTAGGCCGGAGCCAACCGGTCTCTTTGCGGGGAATCCCATTATCGTTGCCGATGATTTCCGGCGCATCGATATCAAGAACAGGGCGATTGCCGCGGCGTTTGAGAAGTACGGCAAAGAGGCCACTAAAGAGGCGGGGAAATTCGTTGCGGGGCTGATTCCCGTATTAGGCGGGTCTCTCGGCAATGTGTGGGAAATGGGTGTCGAAGTACTCGACGGCAAGATAAAGGATTTGAAAGCTGACAAGTATACGGAGCTGGTCAACGGCATCGCAAGTGGTCTTTTTGTGGATATCTTGAAAAAGGACGATTATGGGGCGCTTTTCAAGCTAAGCGGCAAAGGCGTTGCCATGATGGTTGTCGCGGAAAAGCTCAATAAGCTCTATGCGGATCTGATGAAAGCGATCAACGAGGAATCCAGTTCGTTTGTGCGCGGTATGCCTTTTGGAAAATGCGAGCAGGACACGCTCTATTTTATGGCGGTAATCAAGAAATCATTCACGTGGGACACGAAAGCTTGTGCATACACGGCGGTCAAAGAAAAGCCTAATGCGGTTATCGCGGTATGCAACCGCCAGATCGACAGCAACGGCAACGTCTTTCACTACCAGTTCGGCGATGAAGGCGGGTTGCTTACGCGTGAGGACGACCGCTATTTTGAGAAGGACTCGGTATCGATACACCGCGCCGCTTTTCAGCAGCACGTTCTTGCGTTCAGCGAGACGCTCTCGGAACTCAACCCGGGTGATAACGCCGACGGCTACCTGCGGATAATCGCCTCCCGGGTGCGCAATCAAGAGGTGGATTTTAGGGATGTGCTCAAGAAAAGCAAAATAAACGAAACGATGGTCGAAACCAGTACCACAGCCACCGAAGCGGCCAAGCGGTTTCTTAAAGGCTCCCAAATGTCCGAAGAAGACCTGAAAAAGTTGGGCATATTCGTGAACCTGTTCAAATATGTGGAT
>WJJU01000867.1 GCA_014729595.1 Chitinivibrionales bacterium | reverse complement strand
GTATCCTCTACCAGGAGTCCGCATTGTTCACTCGTATGCGGCATAGCGAAACCATCCACCGAGGAACCGTATGCGGGAAATCTGCTCGTACGGATCTGTGGGGGCTCTGGGCGGGCAACCGCCCAGTTCTACCCGGAATAGGCGGGATGGAAGGATGATCAGGATGGGGTGGGGTGGTGGCATTTGATGATCCTCGTACGTGCGGAATAATGGACGCTTAATGATGGTTCAGAATGTTGCTATAATGGGTTTCACCACGGGCAGCGAAACAGCGAAGTGGGTTTGTATTGTAACAGCCGCCCCCGGGGATTTAAAGCATCGGCGCGCCCAACGGAAAGGGCGCAAAAGCCGCGGACACGGCCCTTTCTAAAAAAAGACCTGCACCCATCTCCCGTGCGCCCCCCAAGTGAATCACTTAACGGTGTCGCATAAAATGATCGTGGGGGGTCGCTACTAGCGTGAGCGCCCATATAAAGACCTCAATGTTCCTGCGTTTCTCCGACACGGCGCTGAGGCATCTGGATTCCGGGGATAGTGGGAAATAATTAACCGGTGTTGACAGTTCCCTTCACTTTTAGAACCGCTTTCCCACGGTTTCGAATCGCTTCAACCACTTTTGGAACCGTTTCCTCTCAGATTTTAGCCGCTCTCGAGACGGTTTTGTTTATCAGGGGCGATCGCCAGTTTCGTGCGGAGCGAAGGGAATCGGGGGCCGGAGTTGCATTATTGCGTACATGTCGGGACCAACTTCTCGGCAGTTCTTTATCCGCTCTATCGATAGTCGAAAAGGCAGGGATAAATGCGATAGTTGCACCTGACCGGGTTTGTTTCCCGCTCGATGCGGCGTGCATGGTTTATCATCGGCGAGAGCGTGATCCGTAGAAATCGAGCGATAACCGCATAGGGCAGTCGCTCACGATAGTGCACACGATGACAAAAATGGGCGCGAGCGGCAGCGCGCTTGTTTGAGTGGGATCGCTGGAACAACGCATCCTCACTTACAGAAAACTCTTTGCAAACCTCATCGACCAACGCTTTCAACACATGGTGGTAGTCGGCTTGACGATGTTTTCGCAGGCGGCCAACCTCCTGTTCAGGCCATTCCGTTCGTAATTATATTGAAGGTATGAGTCCAACCGTCTTCTTCGAGGGCAACAACCGATTCTACTTCTTCTCCCGCGAAGAGAGAAGAATGCATGTGCATGTGACGAATCCCGAAGGTGAGGCGAAGTTCTGGATCGAGCCCACCATCTCGCTGGCATCGAGTTACAACCTTTCGGCAGTTGTGTTGCGCAGACTGCAAAAACTTGTCGAGGAACATAGAGATGAAATCGAGCAAAACTGGAAGAAGCACTTCAGCAGCTGAAGTAACCAATATCACCATTCACGGCATCTGGTTGCTGCTTGAGGACCGGGAATATTTCCTTCCCTTCAGGGATTTTCCCTGGTTCAGGAATGCGACGATTGCGCAGATCCAGAATATACAGGTCATGCACGGTGCTCATCTGCATTGGCCCGACCTCGATGTCGACCTGAGCAGAGATATGCTTGAGAACAGCGAATCGTATCCGCTGGTCTGGAAAGAGGGCTGAAAAGAGGCGAACCATGCAACGCACAATCACTGTAACCAAATTCAACCCCGATGAAAAGGCCTGTGATCATACCGCGCATCTCAGCGGTGATCAGCGGGTGTCGCTGCTGGAGGATTTGCGGCGCGCGATGAGCAAGGTTACCCATCATGAATATCCACGCAGACTTCTAAGAGTTCTTACGATTGCTCGGCGAGGAGAAGGTTGAGTTTGTAATCGTCGGCGGGTATGCCGTGGCTTTTCACGACTATGTGCGAGCTACCGAGGATCTCGACCTGTTCTTTCGCAACGATCCGGCAAATATCGACTGCATACGCGGGGCGCTCTGCTGCGCAACAAACGGGAATCCGCGCGGCCGAAAGCCCTCGCCGATATTGATGAGTTAGGCGGCAACAGGCGTATCTAAATCCTGACTGCCGTATCTAATGCCGCTGTTCCAGCCCTGGAACTCCCCCACCTTTGCACTTTACTGCCCGAATATGCTATCATTGAATTCTGTCCTGCACCCTGTACCATGCGCCAACGGGCTCGCAACACATGCTGGACATTCAGACAATCCTCTTTGCCGACCTCCTGATTGTCGGCTCGCTGTCGGTTGCCTTCGCCCTCCTGTGGCGAAATTACCGCAGCCGGTTCGCCGGCCTGGGCCTTTTCTTTTCCATCCCCGTGCTGCATACCATCGCCATGGCATTGTTCCTGCTTCGCGGTCAGTTCCCGGACCTCTTTTCGATTGTTTGTGCAAATCTACTGGTAATGGCGGGGTACCGTGCCTTGCCTGCGGGATTCAGGCGACTCTTCGGGCGACCAGATACTCTGGTGCACAGAGCTTTGCCCCTGCTGCTCGGGGCAGCATGTCTCGCATTGTTCACATACTTACACCCGAGTCTGCGCCTGCGCATTGTCTGTGTGGAACTGATCAACATGTATATCTTCTTTCGCGCCTGGCATTTTCTTGCCCGGGAAGTCAACAATGATGAGCGAAAGTGTGCCCATCCCGCGGCTGCGATTCTGCTTCTGTTCACGGTTGTTGCCTCCGCCCGTGCTCTTCTTGCCCTGTTCGAACCGGCCAACGAGAATTTCATCACCATGCAGTCGCTGGGAGGCTTGGTGATTGTCGTGAACATGGCTCTGGGCGTACTCCTTCTGTTCACCATAATCATGACGATCAACGCGCTGCTCTCCCGGGAAATAGCGAAGACCATCGCAAACCTGCGAGAAAGCGAGGAAAGGTACCGTTCGGCTGCATCGAGCGGCGCATTCAGCGGCGGATGAGCGTGCACGGCATCGACAAATCCTCCGCGTACCTGTCGTTTCTTCACGAAAACCATCAGGAAGCGCAGTTGCTGTTATCGGAGCTGCTCATCAGCGTAACAAGTTATTTTCGCGATCCCGATGCATTTGCCGCGTTGCAGGACACCTACCTTCCGTCACTCATCGAGCACTGGCCGGAAAACCGCGAATTTCGCGTCTGGGATGCGGCGTGTGCGACCGGAGAAGAAGCCTACAGCATTGCAATCGTGCTCGATGAATTACGGCGCCGGTTCGACAGATCATTCGATATTCGCATATTCGCCACCGATCTGGATGTCGAGGCGCTGCTCGAGGATCATACCGAACGGCTCGATGAAGAAGGCCGGGATTACCTGCACCGTATCGGTGTGGGTACGAAGAAGATGCAGCGAATCATCGATGGGCTACTTACGTTATCGCGTATCGGCCGGCAGGAGATACACCGCGAGCAGATCGATCTGAGCGCCATTGTCCGCGATCATCTGGAAGAGGTTCGCGGCGCCGATCCGGAGCGAAACGTGGAGATCATCGTTCCAAACAACATACGTGTCGATGCCGATCCGCGGCTGATGCACCTGGCGCAGGAGAACCTGGTGCGCAATGCCTGGAAATTTACCGCCGAAAAGGACTCCGCGCGCATCGAGTTCGGCATGTTCGAACAGGACGGTCAGAGGGTCTATTTTGTTCGCGACAATGGAGCCGGATTTGACAACCGGTTCGCTGAACGAATCTTCGCGCCGTTCAAGCGGGTGCATGGCGAAAGGGAGTTTGGTGGGACCGGGATCGGGTTGTCGATTGTCCAGCGGGTGATAAGCCGGCATGGCGGCAGCGTTTGGGCCGAGGGCGAAGTGGGCACGGGAGCAACGTTTTACTTTACGCTGAACAATAAGCAATGAGCGGATTTGAGCGTGTCGGCAAAGACGCATTCCGCCCAAGGCCGGGGTGCGGCCGCGGCATGGTTGTCATGCCGTGACAAGAAGGCATGCCCCTGAAATCGCGGAGTTGGAGCACGAGCCGCAGGTGCATCAGATGGAATCCGAAATGATGGTCGAGGAGTTTATGAGCAGTTGGTCACATCTTGCCCGAACTCAAGGGCTGTACCGCGAGCTATACGAGAATGCGCCGCCGTAGATAACGAGAGCGGGTTGAAAGACGGAAGCGAAGATATGAAGAGCCGCCGCGAAAGGCATTACACTATAGTGGTGTTCCGGTTTACATCCACCAACAGAGCAATTGTGCTCCGTTTTCCATTGCACTTCTTGGACGTAACATATATGCTGTTTCCGAGGCAATGAAATAATTCTTGTGAAATGGATTTCAAAGTCGTCCCGTGCTACGAGTCCCCCGATAAAGATGCCGTTCAGGGTCTTCTGGAACCAATACTCGTTCCGAATCTACTAAAAGCCATCTCATAAATGGGTGTGTTGGCCCGAGACTGAGCGAGAATGGCTGTGCCGCGAAGGGCGAAGCAGACATATCCGCTGTGATATGGCGATGCAGCGCGACAAAGGCACAGGCATTCGCAGCCAGTCGAAGCCCGCAACCATTTATGAGATGGCTTCTAGTAACCATCCAACGCGTACGCAACGAGTTGACGGGCCCGAATATGTGAAGTGTGTGCCGCATGTATTCGTTCTTCGGCTTTTTGTCCTATTCGACGACGATGTTCTTCGTCGAACTCTACAAGGTACTGAATTATGTCTTTGGACGTGTGAGCTACGAGGATCTCTTCATCCGGCACGAAAAAGTCCTCCAATCCTTCCCAATAATCGCTGACTATGGGAACTCCGCACGCCGCCGCTTCAAAAAGCCTTACACTGGGAGAATACCCGGCGGCCATCATGTCCGAACGGGTCAGATTCAGTGTGATACTTTGACAGTTATAAAAATGTCGATGTCGTGCCGGCGGAACATGGTCGATTCGGTGAACGTTTTCGGGCCATAGGATCGATTCCGGGTATTGCGGTCCCGCAACGACGAACTTTGTATTTGGGAGAAGGTGCGCGGGAATGAGTAGCAAATTTTCGAGCCCTCTCTGTCGGTCCGGACTATAGGTACCCATGTAGCCGAAAGCATATTCTTTGGATAGGTCTTCCGGATAATAATGATCCGGATCGACCGAGCAATACAACGGCAGAGCCTTTGGCGAACCGTAGTCCTTTTCAAGAATGTCCAAAACCCGCCCGCCGCTGAAAGAAAAATAGATGTTGTAGGCCCTGATCAGTGCGGGAGTGATATATTCGCAGTTACCGGTTTTGAGTTTGGCAATTGTCACGGGTGTATCGATATCATAGAACGCGACAACACCCTCGGCGTGCTCTAAAGCCCAACTCCCCACGGCAATACCTTCGGGAACATACGAGCCTACCACCACAAGATCCGCTTTTGCTACGGTCGAACGGAACCGCCGGTCAAGATCATCAAGGGAATCATAGAGAGCGGCTCGGCAAAAATGCGGATTGGGTAAGTCTCTGTTTGTTTTATACCACGGTTTATCACGCTCCAGGAACCGGACGCAATGGCCTTGTTTGGAAAGCGCGTGAATAAGTGAGCGATAGGTGGTGGCGTGCCCGTTGCCCCACGAAGAGGTTATTGAGAGTCCTAGAAACACAATTTCCATCCGTTGTGCGTTCATAATTACCCTTTCCTGCTGAACGATTTGCCCCGCCGTCAGTTTACCTCGAATAAATTGCATAGTTTTTCCTCAACCAATAGGGCTCGATGGTCGTACGTATGCTCCGCCTGGACACGATGGTATGCGGCGGTTCCTATCGCCGCGGCGCGTTCCGGTGATAGATTTTGGAGAATACTCGCTACGTCCTCGCCGGTTTCGGCGACCAAGCATTCTTGTCCGGGTGTCAAAAATCGATCTATGCCGCGCCAGGAATCGGTAATAATGCATGCGCCGGCGCCGGCGGCCTCGAATATGCGGGTAGCAGGTGAGAACCCGTAATCGGCCATGCTCTGGCGGTTGACATTCAGGACGGCGCGGGCGGAGCTGTTGAATGCATTGTGATCCGCCGTATAGACATGGCCTATGTAAGCGATGTTGGGTCGCCGCGGAGCATTTTCGCCCCAACCATTACCACCTAACAGAAAACGATGCCTCGGAAGCGCGGCTGCGGGGCGAAAGAAAAATTCATGTATGCGCTTCTCACGATCCGGCATTCTGTTGGCCAGCAGCGAGAGATCGGCGCGATACTCGTCACGCGGCGAAACAGGATAGTGAGTAGTAGGATCCAACGCATTGTAGATCGGAACGCAAGTTCTCGCGCCGAAATCTGTATAGTCTTGGATTACCGGCTCACCTCCGCCATAAGTGAAAACACCGTCGTAAGCCCGAACAAGTTCTCGAAATCGGTCCGACCTATTCGTGCGCATTCGCTCCAACGTCGCCGGAGCATCCACATCCCAAAACACCACGCGCGTTGCCGGCTTCCGCAGCCCTAATACCGCCTCCTCCAGCAATTCATCGTACACACCCACTCCACTAGCCTTAACCACCACCTGCGCCGTTTGAGCTTGCTGTATCGCAGCGATAACCTGAAATTCATTCTTGGCGCCGTATACGACCACACGAGCATACGCGGGGTTGGCGATGTCGCGATGGCTTTGGCGATCGAAGGCGTCCGGTTCGTAAAATGTGACGGTGTGGCCTCTTTTATGAAGAGCTTGAAGAATACCGCGGTAGTAGGTCGCCGCCCCATTCCAGTAAGCGGATACAAGACTCGATCCGAAGAAAGCAATATCATAGGTGTTGCGGTTCGGCATAGTTATCCTCCATTGTATGTTTGCCGTGCATAAGCCGCCCGTTTATGGCGCAAGAAAGCGCAATCCCTTCGGGTCCGGTCCGTGTACCGGCCATTCATCAATCCTCACTCACGCCGAACCTCGTATGTGGCTCCTTAAAATCGAAGGCGGCTTGTCGAATACTATATCGACTACTTTGCACGGGGTAATGATTCATAATCAAAGATACATGCATGGTAAAACCATTGGTTCGCATTTTGCGCGACGGCTTTGAGCCGCCGTGTGGGAATTCCATGCGGCGTCATCGGCAGGCCGTTTTTTGCGAAAGTGATGTCGAAACGCCTATCTCTCGAGCTATATCGAGAAGCTGTTCGACACGGTGTCCGCATGTATGTCGATCGAGAATCGTTTGACGACCGTGCTTCGAAAGGCCGCGTGCGAGTTTTTTGTCCGACAGGATCGCATAAAGTGCGCGCCGCATCTGTTCACCGGAATGAACCGAAATGAAATCTTTTCCGGGAGTAAAAAGGTGCTCGGCATCCTCCCAACCGGCGCACACCAGCGGAATCCCGCATGCCAAAGCCTCAAAGGGTCTTATTGTGGGAACACCATGGAGAACTTCGGTATAAATGCGCCGTGGAATGTGAACCGTAACCGCGAAGCGGCTGAACACCTCCGGTACCGCAAAGTTTGGGAGCCAACCGCCGAAATTAATACCCGCTCTTCTCAAATAATCCAGTACTTCGGCCGGGTATCGTACGCCGTAAATGCTGGTTTTCAATCCCAAGGTAAGCGACGGTTCAAAAAGAAAAGTATGCAGTTCGGCCGTTCGTTCATCATCGCC
>WJJU01000866.1 GCA_014729595.1 Chitinivibrionales bacterium | reverse complement strand
TATCTACTCACCATATCGCGCAGCCGCCGCCATAAACCTCTGCCGATCATCTCATCCGCGGCGGCGAGTACTCGTTTCACGGCCGCCAGCACGTCTTCCTCGCCGGGCCAGTATGAATGAACCAGATCCGGATCGGTGCTGTTGATTATCTCATTAAGGACATACGCCGCCAATGCAATATCATCCAAATAGCCCAAGGGACCGATAAAGCCCTCGGGAAGAAGGTCGATCGGCGAGAGAAAATAGGCGAGAGCGATTGCCAACTTTGTTTTGTGCTCGATCGCGACCCGTGAGTCGAACGAAAGCTTCCAGAGAAGATAAAACATGTCGGGCGCCAAGAGTATGTACTCGGTCCATCGGTTCTTCCCGCGAAGTTTGTCGTTAACCCGCTCGCGTACTTCGGTGCGTAATGTTTGGTAGAAATTTTCGTTTCGTGTTGTCATGATTACTCCTCTGTAGATTTGGCGCGTAAGTAATCACGGGGGTGCCCCGTTCGTTTACGGCGCAATGAATCGATAGCTCCTCGATCCCGGATGCTCACCTCGCCGAGCCCTTGCTTTAGAGTGGGGCGGTGGGCATTCAGGCCTCTGGGATTATGAAAAATAGATAGAGGGATCGTGGTAATGTTTTCATGAATTTTGATTGCATAACTATTTTCGTACTCGTTTGAATGGAGGCTTATGCAATATGAAAAAGAGTGCCGGTCTGCTAATGTACCGATTCCGAGAAAATGTCCTACAAGTTCTTTTGGGCCACATGGGCGGGCCGTTTTGGGCCAAGAAAGATGATGGCGCATGGTCGATACCTAAAGGCGAATATGGGGATGACGAGGATGCTCGCGAAGCGGCTAAAAGGGAATTCTATGAGGAAACGGGGTTTATGCCGCGGGGCGATTTCCGTGAGCTTGCGCCGGCGAAGCGGCCGAGGGGGAAACATATACGGATTTGGGCTTTTGAGGGCAATTGCGACCCCACGAAACTGATCAGCAATACATTCAAACTGCAATGGCCGCCGCATTCCGGTAAAACCGCTGTATTTCCGGAGCTAAACAAGGCGAAATGGTTGCCGGTCACCGTTGCTCAGAGAAAAATCGTTAAAAGCCAGAGGGTATTCCTCGACGCCTTGTGCGAGATGGTTGGCAATGATCAGGTCGTGGAGAACGGAGGCACGACATTAGAGTGACTTGCCGTGCCGCGGGAGTTTGGGCGGTTTATTGGAAGGCTCGTGATCTTGCCGCACGCTTAGAGGACGATCGCTTGAAACGTCGGCTCCCCGTTTCGTAATTGGCGCCGTCCGGGCCTTCTTCGTGGTGAAATCGTTAAACCCGGCTTGCCTTCGCCTCGCCGTCACTTCCGTTCCGCGATATGTGGCGGACGAGCGCTTGGGGATCATTCCATTGTGTCACTTATGCCGCCGGCACCCCGGGGGCACGGCCAATCATCCGACCATACAATCGTCATTTATAAGGCAGGGTACTAACGGGACCGATAGCGGCCAACCTCGATTCCGTACTCATCGATTCGCTTGGTAAGCCAGGCGCGGTCGATCTTGAGAAGCTTGGACGCAAGGGAGACATTCCCGCTCGTCGTTTGAAGCGCTTGTTCGATACCCTTTTGTTCGGCGCGAGCACGGATTTCTTTGAGTGGCATAATCGTGCTTTCCGTAGGAGCGTTCTCCGCTTGAGCCGCCGTGGGGTCTTCCGTCAGCGCCGCGGCGTCGATAGCCGTCCCCGAAGAGAGCAGGACCGCTCGCTGGATGGTATTCTCGAGTTCCCGCACATTGCCCGGCCAACTCCGATTTGCCAGCGCAACGCGGCATTGGGGCGTTAGCGTGCGTGTGGGAAGGCCGAACTGTTCGCAGTACAGCGTTGTGAAATACTCGGCGAGCAAAAAGAGATCTTCATCACGCTCCCTCAGAGGGGGAAGCGAAATATTAAGTACGCTAAGCCGAAAATACAAGTCTTGGCGGAAACGCCCCTCGCGGACGAGTTCCGACAGATCCCGATTGGTGGCGGCGACTATGCGTACATCCACCGGGGTGGTCTCGTGGCCGCCCAAACGTGTAACCTCCGACTCCTGCAGTACGCGCAATAATTTCACTTGAACATCAAAAGGCATTTCGCCGATTTCGTCCAAAAACACGCTTCCACCGTCGCACGCCTCGAAGAGCCCCTCCTTACGTTTGGTCGCGCCGGTAAATGCGCCCTTTTCGTAGCCGAACAGTTCCGATTCAATGAGATTGGTGGGTATGGCGCCGCAGTTTATCGCTTTAAACGGCTTGGCGGCCCTAGCCGAGTTACGATGAATAAAGCGGGAAACCAACTCTTTGCCGGTTCCCGTTTCCCCTAAAATCAACACTGGTGCATCGGTGGCGGCAAAGGTTTGCACTTTCCGCATCACCTCCGTCATCGCGTCGCTTTTGTAGAGCAAGCCGTCACCGGCGCTTCGGCGGGCTTTCTGAAAGCGGGCTATTGTTTCGCGCTGCTTGCGACGCTCCGCGGCGTCGGAAAGGATTTCCGAAAACAAGGGGGCAAGTGCATTGCACAGTTGTCTATCATTGTCATCGAATACGGGGCTTCCCAAAAGGCGATCAAGATAGAGGAAACCCGCAATGTCGGCGTCTTGCATGAGCGGGGCACACAGGACGGAGGCGACTCTGTTGGTTTCGAGAGAATGACCGGACTCCTCACCTTCACCCCAGTCCGGCTGATGCAAACAGACGGTTTTTTTCTCGCGCGCCGCCCATTCGATGGCGCGCGACGAAAAGCGGTCCGGCGGGGCGTCGGAGGGGAAGCATGCGACAGTTTTGCGTCTGC
>WJJU01000865.1 GCA_014729595.1 Chitinivibrionales bacterium | reverse complement strand
ATCTATGACCTTCGCGGCGCCCTTATCAAGCGAATCGCCGCCACGCGAACGGGAGGCAACGCCTACACCGCCCGATGGAACGAGGGCGCACAGGGCTTTTTCGTAGCAAAGCTTACCACGCCCGCGGAAACGAAAACCATCCCGTTCCATCGAGCCAAGTAAGCAAGAAACCGGCAACAACGTGTACCGCATCGCCCTTCCGCCGATTCGGTGGGAGGGCTTTTTTCGGACGCCCCCCTCTTTCGATGTTAACCGATTGGAACCCCGTCGAGCACTATTTGCCCCTCTTCTTCATCCAGCGGATCATGTCTTGCCGCGCCCAAGCGGATAGGTAAACGGTAGGATTATACCACCCCTCCCGCCTCGCTTTGCTTCGCTTCGGTGCAAGACGGACCGCGTCTTTAGTTGCGGCATCATTTTCTCCAACCCGAAAAAGTGCGGCGCCATGCTGCTCGGGAACCTTGCGCAAAAAGGCGATTTCGGGGCTCAGCGATTCCAAGGCCGGGTCGTACCACCAACTGGCGCCGATGTGCCCCTGCAAGTGCGTATTGAGTTCGAGTAACTCGACGATCCGCTCGTAAGTGCGATCGAAATCGGCCGGATTGAACTGCCGAAAAAGCCGTCGATCCCAGTGTGCGGCAACCCAGGGTCGAAATCGAAGGCCGCGGCGAATAAAAAACCACAGGCCGCCAAACAATTGTCCGGCGCCACCTTTTAAGAGTGTGTTTCGCGCAATACCGTCGGAGTATTCCACAAACTCAGAGCCGCAGGGTAGAAGCCGGTAACGGCACAGCGCAAAACTCTTAACGAACGGTTCATGCCCCAAGCGAAATGAATCCGCCGCCTGCTTCTCGACATCGCCGAGTATCCGCCTTTTAGTTTCTTCAATGAGGATGCGTATAGACGAAGGCAGTCGGAGAGGACAAACAGATTCATCCTTATCCCGGATAAGAATCGCCAATACCAGTTTGTGATAGTTTGCCCTCCCTTCCGGCCCCACACGCTCCTCGATCGCCTTTTCGATTGTTTCGGCCGCGGGTGGTAAATATGAATAGCTATGACGTTGAGCATTTTCGTCCAACAAATCCGGATATGCATCTGCCGGATAAACCGCGAGTAGCCCTTCATCAACTTCGCTGATCCGATCCGACAGTTCCTCGCAAAGGCATCGAGCAAGTTCGACATTCGGAATTGAATCCATGACAACTCCTTAATATGCATCGGATGCAAATTCGACCGCACGGCAAAGCCGGAACGCATTCCTCAAAAATAAGACCACATGAGCGCTAATTAGACAGCAATCCATGTTCCGTGATCGAAAGATTTAACATGAAGGAAGAGTGAAGAGCAATTTCATTCGAGAATAGTCGACTAAGCGAAGCTATGCTCCCGAAAAGGTAGCGTTTTTGTAAACCGAACGCATAGTGTTTTAGGGAGGAGTCGGAACTTTCGTAGTTTGTAGACATGCAAAAACGATCATCGATAAGCGAATGAACGACGCCCTTGGAGGGCGGCGCATTTTCATACTCCGAGCAAAGTCGCTGCAAATTCCGAATATGTGGTCCGGTTTTTCCCGGGTTGGCCTGTTCGTGTTTTTGCGCTACGGTGACTCTGCTCGAAGTATGAAGTGATTTTGTTTTTTTCGGTCCGATGTCTATTTGAGTGCAATTTAACGGCGTACCATATTTCGGTATTCGCACGCCGCCGTGTGCGTGGAGAAAGCCGACCAATGGTATTGTCGGCTATTTGCACCTATTGCATTGGCGCCGGCGTGGCTGTGGCGACTGGTTGACTTAGCGTGGTCATACCAATCCAAGCATCACCGAAAGTGAGGCGTTGACCAGTGAAGGGGTCGGCTCTTACCGACCACTCCTGTCCGGTAAGATTATTGACCATGCAAATCCGCTCTTGTATCAGATCGAGGCCGGGCGCAAAGACCATGGTTAGGCGGCGATTTCAATATCCGCACGATGACGGAAAGGTAGTTAAAAGCAGCCGACCATGTTTTTTTCGTATAAGCATCAGAACACGGATGCCTTGAGCGGCTCATCGGTTTTCCATCCGAACCATGTCGTACGTATGAAATGGAATGCGGGAGAGCGTCTGTAGATGTGGTATAGCAGCGGCGACCCGTTTCCCCTTTTGAGGATTGGTTTTGTGAGGACTGCTACACCACTTGCCGTTCTTCGCCCCATTTCGGCTCAAAACGGTATCCGCGTTGCTGCGCAAGGTGTAAAGGGTATCGCCCACCATTCCAATGATCGGTCCTCTTGCGCAAAGACGAATAGCGCCTTGGTCGTCGATGTGAAGCGGATTGACTTTTCCGATATTCCTGAGGACGGACGCCACCGCGCTTTCGAGCCCAAAAGCTATCGCTACAAAGCCCGCGGCTTTCATGAGATCGAGCAATTCTTCGTCTACTTTATCGGCCCTGGTGATACAAGAAAACGCCATTCCAAGGTTCCTGCTTGCCAGTTCCGCGCATAGCTCTTTTGCGCCGCCGGCCCGAGCATGCTTCGGGCGGCAGTCTCCCCCTTGGACCGGGGTGACCTTCCGGCCGTCAGGTCGAGGTTTTCGCCTGCGTTCGACTCACCGCTCCGCTCGGTGCAAGGCATGGCCTTCGAGTCCCCCGCCCCGCCTCGCGCTTGAATACCGAGGAACTATTGCTACGACAGGGTATCGACAAACTTTTCAGCGCGAGCGGAGGGGGGGGCGTGAAGGCGAGTTACTTATTCGGATTTTCCTTTCGCGGAGTTGAGGACGAGAATATCGTACGCGACGAGCGCTTTTTTAAGCCCCCGAATCACCGCGTCGGTACCCGGCGTCGCCTCACCGGTATAAACTTTGTCGAAAGAAAGCGCATCCTTTGCATTTCGACCGACAAATAGATCGAGAAATTCCCGCTTTTTAAATCGCCGGTCACGTTCTCGGGCGCGTTGGACATACAGCCCCTTGACAACCATACTCGTATCGAAACCGAACACGATCTCGACGGCGCCGTACTCGCCTTTTTGGGTGACCGCGATAATGGTACCGATGGGTTCTCCCTTCTCTCCGGTCATGGTGAAATACTGAAATACGTCACGCTGACCCGGCAGCACCTCGAATCCGAGCGTCTTCTCGATCGCCGCAAGCTGCTTCGGTGCGATCTTCTCGTTGACCGTACGATAATCATAGGCGTTGGGAAATATCTTGGTCATAGTTCGTTCGGGGTTGCGCCAGACACACAGGTAAACATCCTGAGCAACAACCGAAACGGTACTAGAAATTAGCAGAAAACAAGCGATAGATCTGTAACCCCGCCTGATGGTGCGGCTCGTCGTGCCAAGCATATCGATATCCTCCTCTTAGTGTAAACCACCGTAATGTATAGGTTACTCCCGCAAACCAGGCATCCTTGGTTTCATCACCCCGGCGGATACCGGTTACGGCAACATTCACATCGAGCCGGGACAACAGCGCATAATCGAGCCCGGCAAACCCGGCCGCCGTGAGCCGCTGATCCACCACGCCGCCGTTCAGCTCCATTCTGCACAACAGACGGCCGAGGTACAGCGTAGCATCCACCCCGCCAACCGTCCGCTCCGTCGTTTCATCGCGTTCGTGGGCATGCGATGTCTTACCGTGAGCCGCCGACAAACCCAGTATTACATCGCCGGCATAACCTAACGTCGCTCCCAGCCGCGCGGTAGCAAGGCCGTGACCGGGAAAACCGGGTGTATGATGTGGTCCATAGCCCTGGGTTACCCCCACCGCATAATCCCACATGCCCACCACCCCCGAAATCATAAGTCCGTTATCGACATTGTGACCGATAAGCGCCCGGTGAGGCATATCGTAAAGCAACCGGGAACTACTGAAACCGGTCAAGAGGCCATAGGGCAGGCCGAAACGCCCCAGGGTCAGATTCCAACTACCCAGCGGTCCCTTATAACGCCCGTAAATTTCGTGGGGCATAATTTCCGAAAAGTTATCGTGCGCCTCCACGAGGACGAACAAAGTGAACCGATCGCCCTTGCGGTCTGAGAACGTCTTGCGCGCCGATGCGCCCAGCACGTGCAGCCCGCCCTCGTAATGCAGCCCGTCGGTCAACCGCGAGCGCACGTCCGCATCGGCCGAAATGTTCCATGCGGCCCGAAGCCCCAACGGGAGGAACATAAGGGCCACAAGCGCCGCTCTATACTTTGACCATACCGTCTTCAATATACACCGCCCTTCCGCATCGCTTAACCAGATCGAGATTATGTGTCACCAGCACCACTGTCATACCGTCACGATTCAGCGTCTCGAACAACTCGATAATCATATCGGCATTGCGTGAATCAAGGTTACCGGTCGGCTCGTCGGCGAGCAATATCGGCGGCGAATTGATTAGACTACGTGCGACGGCGACCCGCTGCATCTCACCACCTGAAAGCTGACCGGGTAGATGATGCATCCGCTTACTCAGCCCCACCAGCTCAAGCAGCTCTCGCGCCCTCTTGTCTACTTTTCGTCCGGTAAAGAGGGCGGGAAGCTGTACATTTTCGATGACCGTCAGCGTGGGAATGAGAAAAAACTGCTGGAACACGAACCCGACGGCGGTTTGGCGCAGCCGGTTCAATTCCTTTTCGCCCGCCACTCGGAGTTCATGCCCGTCCACCGCGATGCGGCCGCTGGTGGGACGGTCGAGACAGCCGATCAAGTTGAGCAGTGTCGTCTTCCCCGATCCGGAATGGCCGGCGATCGCCACGTACTCACCCGCGGCAATATCAAGCGTGACATCGCGCAACGCATGGACCGTTTCCGCCCCGCGCCGGTACTGTTTCGACACCTCATATAGCGAAACGACTTTTCCGTTACTCATTGCGCAGTACCTCCATCGGCACAATGCGCGCGGCGCGCAGTGCCGGATACAGTGAACAGGTAAACCCGACGACCACACAGACGCCGAAAGCCAAAAATGCAATGCCAATGTCCGGTTTAGCGATTGCGCCGGACGGCAGATAGGCGGCGATGAAACGCCGCATGACATTGCCGAAAACCGGACTGAGCAGCACACCGCCCAGCGTCCCCGCGGCACTGCCCAAAACGGCGAT
Organism: Chitinivibrionales bacterium; assembly: GCA_014729595.1. GTDB lineage: Bacteria > Fibrobacterota > Chitinivibrionia > Chitinivibrionales > WJMI01 > WJJU01. Next base: position 108 of record WJJU01000865.1, on the reverse strand, counting down.
GGCGAGCGTTTCCATTGATATCAGCCGCAAAAGATCGCCTTTGCCCGCTCCTACGCATTTCAGATACGCTATCTCCTTGCGTCGCTCCAGCACCGCCATGAGCATGGT
>WJJU01000864.1 GCA_014729595.1 Chitinivibrionales bacterium | reverse complement strand
GGTGACAACGGTTCGATAGTTGCCTATACCAAAGATGTGTTCTTCTATCCCAGTCGCTGCTCTCGTGAACGCTACTTTTTAGTGGTACACCTTCCCACCCAAGCCGCGATCGACAGTTGGAAAGAGTATCGATTATCCTACAATCCGCACTACCAGGTCGCTCACATAACCCGCGCATTCTCAAAAAGCGCCGGCGGAAAGGAAACACCCGCCGATATCGAGCGGGGCATGGTTGTATTCAAGACGTTGCAACCGGGGGATCACATCGTGCTGGAATGGACCCTTGAAAACCATTTTCGGGGCGACATGGCTCGTCACGTCTGGGGCGAGCGCTCATTCGATCTCCCCTATCCCGTCTTCAAGTCTCACCTTCGCTTTGTGACCCCGCTTGAAGACACCATTCCCTACCAAATTCAAGGGGATTCGTTGCTGGTAACTATCGACACGATGCAAGGATACCGCGTTACCACCTTTCGGCGCGATCCTTACAAAAATCCCGGAAGCGAATCGTTTATGCTGATCGATCCTCCTTCTTCGCATCGGGTCTCTTATTCAACACTTCCCGGTTGGGGGGCGGTAGTGGAATGGTATCAAAATCTTACGGAAAACAAGGTGGAGGCGACCGCCGAGCTTCGGGATCTCGTCGATTCGCTTTGCTCCGGCGTGAATGACCCCTTCGAAAAAGTGGAAAGAATCCATCGATATATTACCGGGACCATTCGCTACAGCTTTGTTCCGTTCAGGCAATCGGCATGGATACCACAATCCGCCGGCGAGGTCCTGGCAACACGTATCGGAGACTGCAAAGATATGTCTTCGTTGGGAAAGAGCTTGCTGGATTTGGCGGGGATCCCGAGCAGCTTGGTGTTGGTTAACACCCGTGACCGCAACAGCATTTACCCCTCATACGTAGGACCAAACTTCAATCATTGCATTCTCTCGTGCACCCTCGATGGAGAGCGGCTGTTTGTCGACATGACCGACGCCAACCTTTCGGTAAAAAACCTTCCGCGCATGGATCAGGGAGCGATTGCCTTGATAATCGAGGAAGGGGTGGACAGTCTCGCGCACCTTCCCGTCGATACGGACGAGGCGAGGCTAATTAGCCGTACCTTGCGAACGACCGTCAACGAAGAGGGCGCGCTCACACGCCGTGTTAAAACCTCGAAGATAGGGCTTTTCGCCGCGCACATGCGCGACGGGTATCGTTTTCAGGCACCGAAAGAACGGGTAAAACGATTACGCTCGGCACTGGCGGACGACTGGCCCGACGTAGGTATTGATACGCTTCTTCTGGAAAAGCTCGATACTCTCTCGGACACGGTGACGTACGAATACCGGTATGGTGTAGCAAACGGTGTATCCCTCAGCGGCAACACGGCGATCGTTCCACTTAACATTCCGGATCGTCTAACCGGTGAGCATATCCCCAACGAAGAACGACGGCATTACGATGTCGATATGACTCATACTTGGTTCGGAATCGGCACTTTCATCACTGCCGGTACACTCGAGGTTCCCCAAGGATGGCGTCTGATCAACCGACCCGAGCCGGTGAGGTTGGATGCGAAGAACGCGGACTATACATTGGAAGTCGCCCAAGAGGGTTCCGTCGTAACATTCCGACGGACGGCACGCTTTAACTATGCAACCCCCATAACAACCGATGAATACCCCGCATTGCGCCAATTTCTTTCGCAGGTAGCGAAAGCGGATAATGTTCAGTTGATCTTCTCGACGGAATAACGGAGGAAGATCGGGAGGTTGATGGAAGTCCGGTGCGAAGGAAAGATCCGGCAAAAAAAAGGCCGGGAGTGACGGATCGGGGGGAAGGGGCGAAAAACGATCCGCCACACCATTTGGCCTTATGCCATAATATACCTTCCAGCAGCGCCTCGCGCAGATGTTTCTTTATAAATAACTGATAAATAACCGGCTATTTTCGTTTCCCCGCCCATTCCTCCGCCCGTGGTATGCGCAATTCGCCGGGCAAACCGTTATTTGATCACATTTCGCCCCCGGTCACCGAAGCTCTCGAAGTCACCGGGAGGCCGAAACCGTCGAATGCGGATCAAATTTGTATGGACTTACCATCTTTGCGTCGCCCAATCAAATATTTCCTGAACCATGTCAACAGGGCGGTGGGATACCCCGAATTGCCCTGCGAGACGGCAAAAACGTTGGGATTCCAATCTTTTTCGGCATGATCGCTTGCCGGCACATATTTTGATTGCCTTGCGGGTAGTGCTACAAAATGGTAGCTTTTTTCTCGTCCCGTTCTCATCTCGAATGGGGGAGCGGGGGATAGATCGAGTTTGGGAGGGCATGTAATACGTTAAAAAACCGAACGAGATTTGCTTCTTCGGCAAATCGCCGAGTGGCCTTTATTGATAACGAAGATGCATTGGACGGGGTGATTGGCAATGAAGTCGGCGAGCGCGGAACCCTGCTCATCGCCGGGTATTATGGTCGCGCGGGTCGTAGGCGCAAATCGGAAATGTCGCGGCGGTTATGACGTTGGATGACACCTCGCCGGACTCGTGCGTGCTTGGTCGACCCGCCAAAGCGGGCTTATAAACAGGCTTCAGGTGCGACATAGTCGCTTGCGTGCATTCCGTGAAGAGGTGAAAAGCGATGCTCAACAACAGCGATTTCATGAAATCCGGCATATCCGGACTGGACCAAATTCTTCGAGGTGGACTACCACGAAATCGGATGTATGCAATATATGGGTATAGCGGTAGCGGTAAAACCACCTTGGCTATCCAATTCCTGATGGAAGGTGCAAGGTGCGGGGAGCGATGTTTGTACATCGGTACTTCCGAAACGGAGACCGAAATTCATGACCTTGCGAGATCACACGGGTGGTCGCTCGCCGGTGTGGATGTGCGTCACCGAAGTATGAGCTTCGATCAGGAACTGGAGCCGGGTCCTTCTCAAACGATGCTTCACCCGGCCGAAATAGAGCTTCCGCGCACGATGGAATCCCTCGTCAATGACATCAAAGAGTTAAACCCCTTGCGGGTGGTCATCGACTCGCTAAGTGAAATTCGCCTGCTTGCTCGCGAAAAAGCATGGTACCAGCGTCAGCTTATGACCATAAAGCGTTTTCTTGCCGGAAGAGAATGCACCGTCTTGCTGACCGACATGGTGGATGAGCCAAACTCCGTTCTGAAAACAATTGTTCACGGCATCATCGAACTTCGCCGCACCGAATCAACCTACGGCCCGGATCGGCGACAGCTTCGTATCGAAAAACTTCGTGCCCACGATTACATCAGCGGCTACCACGATTACAAAATCGAAACCGGCGGCTTGCGCGTTTTCCCTCGCCTTGCCGCGGCGGAGTATCGACAGTCGTACGAAGCGGAAACGGCAAGCTCCGGCATACCGGAACTCGATCGACTTCTTGGCGGCGGTTTGGACTGCGGAAGCAGTACTTTGTTGGTGGGGGCGGCCGGGACCGGTAAATCGTCCGTTGCTACACAATTTACCGTCGCCGCCGCGCAACGTGGCGAGAAAGCTTTGGTTTACTGTTTCGATGAGCGACTCCCCAGCTTTATTAAGCGGGCTAACGGGTTGGGGATGGATATCGATAGGTACCTGCGGAATAAACGCATCGTGGTTCGCACGATCGATCCGGCCGAGTTGACTGCGGGGGAATTCAGCCATAAGGTGGCGGAAAGCGTTGTGGCGGACGAAGTGCGAATCGTTGTCATAGACAGTCTCAACGGCTACGCATACGCTTTGCCGGATGAGCGTTTTCTTTCTGTGCATTTGCACGAGTTGTCGAGCTTTTTGGGTGAGCGGGGGATTGTGACGTTAATGACCTTGGCTCGACAGTACGGCCAATATGGGGGAATCGGCGGAAGCACCTTTGAGATCAGCTATGTTGCCGATGTGGTTATGGATTTTAGATTTTTCGAGCGTGGCGGTGAAATTCGCAAGGCCGTGTCGGTTTATAAACGGCGAAGCGGCTCTCACGAATATATCATACGTGAGCTGTCTATGGATTCGGGGGGATTGCATGTCGGCCCGGCTTTGCGCTCGTTTGCGGATGTTACCGCGAGTGTCATGCGCTACACCGGCGAAAATTTTACCGAAAGCTGAATCGGCGGAAACAATGAAAGAATCCCAAAAGTGCAGAGAGAATCTCGTTTTGATACTTGCGCCTACCGGCCGCGATGCGTCCGTTCTTTTGGAAATGCTTAGTGGTGCGGAACTACCCTCCCGCACCTGTTATTCGATCGAAGAGTTCTGCGCGGAAATCCATGAAGGGG
>WJJU01000863.1 GCA_014729595.1 Chitinivibrionales bacterium | reverse complement strand
TACCTATGCGGCGGAAAGAGGAGCTGGGAACCAAGCTGAAAGCGGCCGACTATCGCCTTCGGGCGGCCCGAAAGATGCTTGCCGGTATGCGACAAAAAAGCAGGGTGTACGACGTTCAAGTCAAGCTGGTCCGGGATCAACTGGCTCGCTGCAAACTGGTCGCACCGAATAAGGGGATAGTCACTTCGCGGTACAAAAATCCCGGAGAAATTCTCGGCGCGGGTATTCCCGTTCTGGAAATCGGGGAGATTGACACCATGTATGTCGATTTTTTTGTCACTCCGGATAAGCTCTCGGAGCTTTCGGACGGAGCCCCGGTGGAACTCCGCGTCGATATACCGGAACAGAGCCGCAAATCGTCGCCGGCCGCGGTTCCGGCGACCGTCGTGTGGATCAGCGAACACGGTAACGTCTCTTCCTACAACCCGGCGAGACGCGAAGGCCGCAAGGAACGTGTGTTCAGGGTGCGGGCCACGGCGGCAAACAACCAAGGGATACTTAATAGGGGCATGCCGGTCGATGTCCGGCGCCGGAACGGCGACGAAAGCTGATTGACGAGCAAGGCCGGTAAGCGGGCGGGCCGGTGATTGGGTTGCCGGCCCGGTCCAAAAACATAGTCGGTGTTCCCGGATTAACGCCGAAATTCTCCCGAGCAATTTTCGAGGGGCGCCCACCATAGGAAGCGAAAGTCAGTGCTCAGCGCGGACCATCCGTAGATTGTTTGACGGCATACACGCCATGCGCAAGATTCCTTTCGTTCACGCCCCTCCCCAGCCGTCTGCCGTCGAGTCGATACGACGGAGCCCCCCTCCCTTCCATTATCCCCGGCTTACCTCCATACCAAAGCCGAACGGATGGTGAGGATGTCGCCGTCGGCCGCGGAGATGAGCCCGCTACGGCAAAGGTTGGCTGATATGACGTGTACAGGTAAAGATTATGGCCGTGAGGGTTGACTTGATTGGTCAGATCACGCGTTTCGCCGTTGCGGGTCTCGCGCACGAGCAAGTCATAGTAGGCATCGGCCCAGTTAAATTGCATCCCCATGGCAATACTGAATTCTCCGCCAGTCAAGGTGATTTGAGGCACGCCGGTCTTGTCGTCGATGTTTGAGTAGTTCAAAAAGCCGAGCACTTCGGCCTTTCCGCCACTGAGAGTCACCGATCGCCCCTTACCTTCGTCTTTCCAGCCGAATATGCGCGCCCTGCCGGTGCTCATGGCAAGCATGGAGCCGTTGCTTCCCTCGGCATTGTAGTGCCAAGCCCATACCCGCGCATCACCCTTATGCATTTCGATCGGGCAAACAACATCAGACAGGAACACGTCACCGCTTCCTTCGATAATTATGCGACTCATGCACATGGATTCCAATACGACCGTACGGTTTGTACGAATCACTATCGGTATATCGGTAAAATTGACTCCCAGCCGCTCCACTTTGACAACCGGCGCGTCACCGTCCTCGATAATCAGGGCACCGGCGCCGGAAAAGGAGCCCCCCGTTCCCGTAACCCTGCCGACGGCGCCGCGAATGTAGATCGAATCATCGAGCGTATAAGCGCCGATCGGTATGCAAACAGTAGTCTTTCGGGAATCGTCACACGCGGCCTGAACGACCTGGGCGTCGCTCATACCCTCCGCACGATAATCTTCGGCGACGGCCCACTTAGTCATATCCCGCTCCCAAGCACAGTCGGGAGGAGTTTGTTTCGGTAGATTCATGGAAGACCTTCGGTCTCCGAACAAGCGGCTTGGTGTGTGCGATACGTATTCACCGATCTCCGTTCCTTCGGGGACCGTTTGCGGGCAGTCATCGCACTTTATGGCGGTGGAAAAACCGGAAGTGAATACATTCCGGGCAAACAGTCCCCCGTCACCACAGACAATTGCCGGGACGGTATCGTTTTCGCCGCTTAGAGTCGCATCGACAAGTGTCAAAGCTCCCTCTCCCCCGATATCGATCGCGGTAACGGCCAATTTGGCGCTCAGACCGTCGATCCACAGCGGATGCCCTTTGTGTCGTATGCCGATTTCGCTTTGCCCCCTCAACTCCAGATTGTGAAGAGTCACCCCGTTGAGCGCCGCGCAGTTGATCCCCGTTCTAAAGCCCTCGATCGAAACGTTGCGCACCAAGCACGGTCCCTGTTCGTTCCAGTCGTGCAAGTCCAACCCGATATCGCCGCCGCCGTCGCCGGACACGATCGAGACATCACGCATAATCGCTTGATTGTTGCCGTAAAAGAAAACGCCGCTCGCGCCGTCATTGTTGTGACCGATCGACACCGTCAGATTCGCAAGGCCACGGTTGAAACATTGGGCTACACCCATCCCGGTCTTGATTACCCAAC
>WJJU01000862.1 GCA_014729595.1 Chitinivibrionales bacterium | reverse complement strand
GACCAGTCTGTCGAAAAGCGCCTGTGTTCCCTCGTAGCCCACATGACGAAGTCGTTGAGCGCCTACTCGATCGTGAACGGGGAAACCGACCCGAATAAGAGGCACACCCAAGGCCCGCGCGAGCGGGTAGGCTTTGCTGTTGCCGACAATGCAATCAGGCGCCAGTCTCGTGACGTGAGTTTGGATTGTCTCGTAGTCCGCCTCTTCGACGACGACGGTTTCGGCGGCTTGTTCCGGAGCGACCGATTGAAGCGCTTCCTTAAGCCTACCGGTTTTCCCGCTTCCCGTTGCGCAAATCACGGGTACCATTGCGATTTCGTTTAAAAACGACACAAGGCCCACCAGCAGGTCCTCGTCGGCAATGACCGCAACACGCCGTCCGAACACATACTTGTGCCCGTCGACATACGAGTCAATGAGCCTTCCCCGCTGTTTTACGTAATATTCCGGCGTTTTGCGCCCCGCGATCCGTTCGAGAATCGAAAAAAACCGATCCGTTTCCTTCACACCGACCGGGATTCCCGCTTCAAATACCGGCACGTTAAACCGTTCTCTCAAAACGGAGCCGCCCCCGCCGCGATAATTCGGCATTGCGCCCAACTCGATTGCCGCGCGCACGCCGCCCAGACGATGAATATCCGCCGGCGACGTTCCGCCGGGGGGGATTGTATGGTATTCATCCCAGCTTGGACCGTCAAGAGTGTCGCTGTAATCCGGGAAAAGGATATGTTTCATATCAAAAGCGCTAAGAACGGCACGCAGGTGCCGCAAATCCGCCGGCGACAGCATCCCCCCCAAAAGCGCTATATGGTGCTTGTGTAAAGCCGGTCGCGCCAGTGAAGAAATAACCGCCTTGACCGCCCCATGGAAACCGTCGGTATGACTCCCCCGATAGCTGGGTGTACTCACGTGCACGATTGGAGGAGCCTTCCTGTTGATCACCGAATAATCGAATAAATACCCGTCGACATCATCCCCGATCGTCTCGGAAAGACAGGTGGTGGCGATGCCGATCATACTTGGTCGGTATTGACTTATAATATTGTTGAGCGCGCAAAAAAGGTTATCCTTGCCCCCGAAAATCGCGGCGGATTCACCGAAGCTCGAAGAGGCGATATCGACCGGTTCCCGAAAATGTCCGATAAGATATCGACGTATGTAGGTTGCGCAGCCCTGAGAACCGTGAAGAAGCGGGACGGCGCCCGCAATGCCCCGAAACACAAGTGACGCTCCCAGTGGAGCGCATAGCCGACACGAGTTACGCGCCGCCGCTGGTTTTTCCGTAAGAGCAGCATTTCTTTCCATACCGGCGCATCCTTTCTTCAGGAATTTTGGGGTAGTATCAGTGCAATGTATGCGACCACCGGTCGATTATGCGAGATCCGCACCCGCATCCCCGCAATCCGACCGCATACGATGATTTACTACAGCCGGGCCGAAAACGACGGCCGGCATACGTCGAGGCATTCAGCACGATGAAGCTCCTTCACCGCGCCGTCGAACAAATTGCCAAACCGGACTCATAACCGATTTATGAACTTCCCGCACGAAATGTACCATTCCGGCAAACCCGGCAAGGGCGATCTTGCGTTCATGATTATGATCACAAAATCCGATACCGAGCTTGTAGGCGATAGGACGTTCCTTGACTCCTCCGATAAAAAGGTCAACCTGTTGTTCCACCATGAAGCGCGCCAACTCGAGAGTACCGGCGTCGTCGACCAATATCGTGCCCTCGGTGCAAATCTCCCGCAGTTTGCGGTAATCGTCGCTATTTCCTGTTTGTGAGCCTACCAGTACCGTTTCCATTCCGAGCATGCGAAGTGATTTTACCAAAGAAAACGCTTTGAACGCCCCGCCGGTATATACCGCCGCTCTCTTTCCCGCCAGGTCTCGACGGTATCGGTCAATCTCCTTCGTGGTCTTCGCAACTTCTTCGGCCACCACGGTGCGCGAACGTTCCATGACCGAAGGGTCATTGAAGTGTCGAGCAACCGCGTAGAGCGCCTCGGCGGTGTCTTCGATACCGAAATAGGATACCCGGATATACGGTATACCGTACTTTTCTTCCATATAGCGGGCCAAATGAATCATTGATCCGCTACATTGCACAACGTTAAGATGCGCCCCGTGCGCCTTCCGGATTCGAGAAATTCTCCCGTCACCGGTTATCGTAGCGACGACATCCACACCCATCCGACGGTAATAATCGGCGATAATCCATGTTTCGCCGGCGATATTAAAATCCCCGAGGATGTTAATACGAAATCCTTTACCATTGTCGGGGTGAGCGGTACCGACTAGCCGCGCCAAAGCGTCACAAGCCGCTTTGTAGCCGGTTTTCTTTGTCCCCCCGAATCCCGGCGAATTCACCGGAATTACGGGGATACGGGTCAGCGCCGAGAATTTGCGGCACAGCGCCTCTACATCGTCGCCGATAAGGCCGACAATGCACGTCGAATACACGAAAGCCGCGTTGGGTTTATACTGTTCGATAAGCTCCGTCAGCGCCCGTCTAAGCTTGTCTTCGCCTCCATAGATCACGTCTTTTTCGCGCAAATCGGTGGAAAAACTCTTTCGATGCAGTTGCGGACCCGAAGAAAGCGCTCCCCGTATATCCCACGTGTATGCCGCGCAGCCGATCGGCCCATGTATTAAATGAACTGCATCCGCAATCGGGTAAAGCACCACCCGCGCGCCGCAGAACACGCACGCTCGCTGCGAAACCGTTCCCGCAACCGACATCTTTTCGCATGCCGGTTCACCCGCCCCCCTGCCTTTTCGCGTTATCTGAGGCCTGCGCTCATCAAGTACCGGTAAATCTTCACGCCGCATAATCATAACCCTTCGCCGTAGACTATCATTCATCGGCTCACAGCCAATCGTCCCCATACCCTACATAACCAACTCGAAACTCTCCTCCGGCGCGTCACGATCTTTACGATCCAGTAAGGCGTTGAGAATACGCTCGGCCAATCGCATCGCTCCCGTATAACCCAGGGTCGCGAAATAGCCGTGACCGACCCGATCAAGAATAGGAAACCCCGCCCGCACCAAGGGGATATCCTCATCGCGCGCTATGTATTTCCCATAAGTATTGCCGATCAACAGGTCTACCGATTCGTTCTTTATCCATTGATGCAGCAGGAACATGTCGGCCTGCGCTCCCGCCTTGACGCGAAGACCCGGAACAAGATCGCCGGCCAATTCCCAAATCCGCTTCTCGAAAAATTTCCCCGGCGTCCCGGTCACCAGGTAAACGGGTTGCATGTCCAGATCCAACAGAAATTCGGTCAGCGGGACAAGTTGATCGGGATCGCCCCACAGCGCGACCCGTTTTCGATGGAAATATTGCTGCATATCGGTTATCATGTCGACAAGCCTGCCCCGTTCGTCCTCGATCTCTACGGGCACTTCCTTTCCCGAAACCCTGGCCAGCGTACTTACAAAACGATCGGTGGCCGAAAGACCGATAGGCAAATCATGTATCTCGAAGGGAACTTTTGCTATGCCGTCAAGCTCTCGCGCGGCGGTTTCTGTTGCATAGCCGCCCAATGCGAGCGTTTTTCGCGCGCCCCCGATTTTCATGAGTTCCTCGACCCTCACCCCCCCCTTCGGATAGTAGGAGTAGGTACCGGTTTGGGGAGCGTCCAGCACCCCCGACGTATCCGGAAACAAAATCGCATCAATACCCATAAGCGAAAGCAGGCGTTTGACCTCCCGCATGTCACTCGGCTCAACCCACCCGCAAATCACGTTTATCGAATCGGTTTTCACCTCGGCCGGTTGAGCGAAATACTTGACCATGGCTTTGACCATACCGGCATACCCGGTAACATGACTCCCGACGTAACTCGGCGTGTTTGCGTGAATCACGTATTTACCGTCGGGCACCTTTCCGTCATCGCGCGCCTTTTGAGTTATCTGCACTATATCGTCACCGATGGTCTCCGACAGGCAAGTAGTATGGACGGCGATTACCTTCGGGTCGTAAATGGAAAAAAGATTATTAATGGCCTGCAAAAGATTCGCCTGTCCTCCGAACACCGAAGACCCCTCCGTAAATGAGCTGGTTCCCGCGATAATCGGCTCTTTGTAGTGACGTGTCAACGTGCTCCGATGGTAGGCACAGCATCCCTGGGAGCCATGGCTGTGGGGTATGCAGCCATGAATGCCCAGTGCCGCGTACATTGCGCCGATCGGCTGGCAGGTTTTGGCCGGGTTTATGGTCAATGCTTTGCGGTCTCGTATTTCCGTCGGCGTGTGGCGCAGCAGCATTTTCGTCTCCTTACTATTGCGGTTTAACTCATGTCGAATTCACGGCGGCGCCGGAATTCAAGTGCGGTCGACAATGCTATTCAACCAATTCTCAGGCAAATTCCGAAGCGTACACGGCTTCGATGAACGGTCCTTCGGCGACGCCGGCCAGTTTCCAAGGCGGTGTTATCAGTTTCCATATCCTCGTGTTAATCATCCGATCGATTTCTCGATAAAAGTTAACGGCGCCGGCGAATGCCGCATAGGGCCCCCCGTAATCGTAGCTGTGAAGCTGCTTCATCGGGACTCCCATTTTCTGTATTATGTACTTCTCTTTGATTCCCGCGCAGAATATGTCGGGTTTGTATCGCTTTATCAGCTCCTCGGTTTCGTGTTGACTTATATCGTCGATAACCAGCGTTCCCGAAGGCATCTCAGGCATCATTCCATCGTAGTCCTTGAAACGCAACCCCTCTTTTTCAAGCCGCTCCATCTCCTCTTTGCTCTTGCGCGGCCTGTAGCGTTCCGGGTCCGGTTCAACTTGAAGTTCTTCGATGTTCCTGCTGTCCGCATCGACCTTTATCGAAGGCAAAACTTCTCGTCCTTCGTAATCGTCGCGATGAGCAAACTCATAGCCGGCGGCGATCGTTCGTATGCCCATTTCGGCAAAGAGGTATTGATAGTGATGCGCTCGACTTCCGCCGACGAACAACATGGCCGATTTTCCCTCATTTCGAGAGCGCGCAAAGCCTTGAGCCTCTTTAACCGCCGGCATCTCTTCGTCGATTACTTTTTCCACCCGCTCGACCAGCTCTTCCTCACCGAAATACCTCGCGATTTTGCGAAGCGATTTCGCGGTCGCCTCGGCACCGATAAAATTGACTTTCAACCAGGGAATACCATACTTTTTCTCCATCATTTCGGCGACGTAATTAATTGAGCGGTGACACATGATACAATTAAGGTCCGCCGTATGCGCTCGCTCGAATTGATCGATCGACGAATTGCCGCTGAATGTCGACACCAACGTAATACCGCATCGTTCGAACAACTCCTCTATGAGAAACGCGTCACCCCCTATGTTGTACTCACCCAGCAAATTGATCCGGTACTTTCCTTCCGGCCCCTCGTCGTTAAGCCCCACTACATGCCGGAAAATTTGATTATTGGCGATATGATGGCCGGCCGATTGACTGACGCCCTTATAGCCTTCACACGAAAACCCGAACACGTTAATCCCCAATTTTGCTTTCATTTCACGCGCCGCCGCGTGGATGTCGTCGCCGATCAGACCGACCGGACAGGAGGCGAATATAGCGATCGCTTTCGGGTGGAAGATGTCGTACGCCTCTTGAATGGCCTCCTTCAACTTCTTTTCGCCGCCGAACACGATGTTGTCGTCCTGCATGTCGGTGCTGAAGCAGTAGGTCATGTAATTGTCGCCCTCATGCCCCGGCCGCGTTTGATTCCTCCTTGTTAACCAACTATAGAAACCGCAGCCAATGGGTCCGTGCGTAAGATTGATAATGTCGCGCGTCGGACCCAAAACCACGCCCTTGCACCCGGCATACGTACAGCCCCGCTGAGTGATTATGCCGGGCACCGTTCGCACATTCGCCTGAATCCGGGGCTTTTCGCTTGGATCGGCGAGTACGATCGACTTATGCCGCTTTCGAGCAACCTTCGTCGGATATTTGGCCGGCACCTCATCCTTATATTTTCGGGCATTTTTTAAAGCGTTGTTTTTACCATTCATTCCAAACCTCCCGACGAATCCAGTACCGTCGAACCGGAGGGACCCATGACCGTCTCGCCCGTACGCACACGCGTCGCCTCCATTATCGGCATTACAAATATTTTTCCGTCACCCGCATTTCCGGTCCTGTTCGCTTCCATTATGGCTTTTACCGTCCGCTCAACCCAATCATCCGAGACAATAACGGTAATAAGTCGTTTGGGAACCAATCGCGGCCCTTCCCCCAATTGTGTGATAGCTTCATCATAGCCGTTTTGCGCCCCTTGCAGAATGCGATAGTCGACCATTCCTTTCCCACGACCCAAGACGCGGCCGGTTGCGGTAAATGAAGTTATCCCGACATCGTTGAGGGCCTTTTTGGTCGCGTTGATCCTGTTGATTCGAATCATTGCCATTACTTCTTTCATTTCCCTACTCCTCGCTGGACTCTTCCTTGACACCCGAGCTGATTGTGTAGGCTTCGAAGACGGGGGATACGAATATTTTTCCGTCTCCGTATGCACCTTCTCCTTCGGATTTGGCCCTTTCCATGATCGTTTTGACGACAAAATCCTTATCCTTGTCCTTGATCACGCTCAACAGCAACTCCTTGGGAAGTTCGTCGTAGGTCACTTGACCCACGCGCAATCCTCGCTGCTTTCCCCTTCCGTATACCGAAACTTTCGTTACCGCCGGATAACCGGCCTCGAGCAGTCCCGCCAACACCTCGTCCGCCCTCTCGGGCCGCACGATAGCTCTTACCATCACCATGTCGTCCTCCCCGCGAATTTATCATTTTAGATGATACCGAATTCAACCAACAGCTTTTCGAGATCATCGATTTTCAGGGGTTTGGGAACGACTTTCATATCGTTCTCATCTACTTTTTTCGCAAGCGTTCGATACTCATCGGCCTGTGAATGATCCGGCGCGAAATCGATCACCGTCTTGCGGTTAATCTCCGCCTTCTGGACCATATTGTCGCGCGGCACGAAATGTATCATTCGTGTACCCAGCCGTTTGGCGAACTCCTCGATCATCTCTTTCTCGTTGTCCACATTTCGGCTGTTGCATATAAGACCGCCCAGTCGAACGCCGCCCGCATCGGCGAATTTAACGATCCCCTTGCAGATGTTGTTGCAGGCGTACATCGCCATCATTTCTCCCGACACGACAATGTATATTTCTTGCGCCTTTCCTTCACGTATAGGCATCGCGAACCCGCCGCATACCACGTCTCCCAGCACATCGTAAAACGCATAGTCGAGTTCCCATCGGTCTTCATAAGCCCCCAATTGCTCCAAAAGGTTAATCGACGTAATAATGCCGCGCCCGGCGCATCCTACGCCGGGTTCAGGACCGCCGGACTCCACGCACCGCGTCGCGCCGTAACCTTCGCGAATAATGT
>WJJU01000861.1 GCA_014729595.1 Chitinivibrionales bacterium | reverse complement strand
GTGATTCATCGGGGATGGCGGGCGCGCAAAATGAAACTGCCCCGCGGCACGCGTCTTCCGGCCGATGTTGATTCGCCGGTGATCGTCCCGGCCGAAGTAGAAGTTTAAAGCGCGTGGGCGGGAAAGCGGCAACGGCGCCGGGCGGATTAACCCGGCACGCACAAACGGTAACATGTCCGAGGTGGTATGAGCAAACAGCACGCACTTGGCATCGATCTGGGAACCAGCAATTGCGCCATGGCCTTGGCGCGCCCTGAATCGTTGGAGGTTGTCGAGATAACGCAGATAACCGGTGAAGGTCGTGTGGGTGAAGCCTCAACATTTGCTTCGGCCCTCTATCTTCCGCACGAGGGACAATTTCCTCCCGACAGCCTGCGGCTTCCGTGGAACGAGCACGCGGATAATCTCATCGCGGGCAATTTCGCTCGTGAGATTGGTGCTCAGGTGCCGGATCGTCTGATTACCTCGGCTAAATCCTGGCTCTCCCAGCGCGGGGCGGATCCGCGGAAACCGGTCCTTCCGTGGGGATCTCAGGCGGTAAAGCAAAAGCTTTCGGCGGTGGATGCCACCAGGGCCTATCTCGACCATCTTCGACAATCGTTTCTCGCCGAAAGTGAAGCCCTTGGTGTGAATGACGGTTTGGAGACAACACAGGTTGTGCTCACGGTGCCGGCTTCGTTTGATGAAGCGGCGCGGAGTATGACCGCGCGGGCGGCGGTTGAGGCCGGGTGGGGCGAAGATGTCGTCCTTTTAGAGGAACCGCAGGCGGCGTTTTATGCATGGGTGGCGGGCGCCGGAGGTGATTGGCGCAAAGAGGTAAAGCGCGGAGAACTGATTCTTATCTGCGATGTTGGCGGCGGTACCACCGATCTCAGCTTGATCGCGGTGGGTGAGCGTCAGGGGAACCTCGAACTCGAACGGGTCAGCGTTGGTCGCCATGTTCTGCTGGGCGGTGACAACATGGACCTCGCCCTTGCATTTACGCTTCGCGGGCAGATCGAAAATGAAGGAAAAGCGATTGAGGAAGGCCAAATTCTCGAACTGGTCCATGCTTGTCGCATAGCCAAAGAAACGCTGTTCGAGCGTCCGGAACTCGATGAAGTTCCCGTATCGGTTGCTTCGCGCGGATCGAACCTTTTCGGCGGCACCGTCGCCACCAGTCTCAAACGATCGCTTCTTGAGTCGGTTGTTCTCGACGGTTTTTTTCCGCTTACTTCACCGACTGAGCTTCCCGAAGCGCTCCCTCGGACCGGCTTGCGTGAATATGGCCTTGCTTACGAGGCTGATCCGATTATTAGCAAGCACCTGGCTCAATTCCTGACAAAGAGTCGAGCCAATATTATGGCCGACCCTTCGCTGGCATCATTGGTTGAATCTACCGGTGATGGGCGACTCGATACGCCCTATCTTCAGCCCGACATCGTGCTTTTCAATGGTGGCGTTTTCAGAGCGCAGCCGTTGCGGTCGCGCGTACTCGAGCTTCTCAGGTCCTGGGCCCCCGACCGTTCGGTGCGGGAGCTGACGGGTACGAGTCTCGACCTCTCCGTCGCGCGGGGAGCGGCGACTTACGGGCAGTTTAAGATCAGCGGCAAAGGCATTCGCATTCGCGCCGGTGTTTCCCGTGCTTATTACGTTGGCCTGGAGCCTTCGATGCCTGCGATTCCAGGGTACCGTCCTCCGGTGAAAGCTGTGTGTGTGGCGGAATTGGGAATGGAAGAGGGCGAGGAGCGGGTGCTTGAAGACAAGGAGTTTGGCCTCTTGACGGGAACGACGGCTACGTTTCGCTTTTTCAGCTCACCCGACCGTCCAAGTGACGCGGTCGGTGTGATCGTAGGCGATGCCGAGCGGGAGCTTGAAGAAACGACGAGTCTTGAAATGGAAGTGCCTGATGTTGAAGGTGCCGGCGAACAGACCACCATTCCGGTAAAACTGCACACGCAACTCACCGAGCTGGGAACGCTTCGTTTGTGGATGCAGCATATAGTTTCGCAGCAACGCTGGGAGCTTACGTTCAGCGTGCGCACGGAATAAGCGCTTGAGCAATCGATAGGCGTCCGTGCCGCGGCAATGACTGGACCAACAACGCAACACTTGATTTTTTGATTATGCCCTCACGGCCACGTTACGCAATTGGTATCGATCTGGGAACCAGCAACTGTGCTCTCGCATACGTTGATTTGCGCGAGGCGTCACCACGATCGCGTGTGCTTGAAATTCCGCAGTGGGAAACGCCCAGTCGCGGTATCGCGAATTCCATCCTTCCTTCTTTTGCGCTCTATCCTCGCGAAACCGACGTATTGGAGGCGGGACCCGCGGGGTGGAATATGCGAAAGATCGTCGGGCTACTTGCTCGTAATACGGCCGTCGAATCGCCTGAGCGGGTTATTCACTCCGCCAAGTCATGGTTGTCACACGGGGGTGTTGATCGTGAAGCCCGTATTCTTCCGTGGCAGTCGGGCGAGATACCCGATACCGACAAACTTTCGCCGGTTGAAGCGAGCGCGCTCTATTTGGGATACCTTCGGACCGTCTGGGATCAGGTGATGGCTGAGGATGATCCGGCAAGCGCGTTCGATAATCAGCGGGTGGTCGTAACGGTTCCCGCTTCGTTCGATCAAGATGCCCAGCGTTTGACATTAGCGGCAGCCAAAGCAGCCGAATACCCACAATCGATACGGTTGCTCGAAGAGCCCCAGGCGGCGTTTCATGCCTGGTTGGAAAGACATCCGGAACCCGAAGCTCTTCAGGCGGCGCTTGCACCCCGAGAATCGTCGGAACTACAACATATTCTGGTATGCGATATCGGCGGCGGCACTACCGATCTGAGTCTGTTTTCGGTTGACTTTTCTGAGGGGGGAGTGCCGCGGATCGATCGTGTCGCGGTAAGTGATCACATTTTGCTTGGCGGCGACAACATTGACATGGCGTTGGCACGATTGGTTGAGACACGCGCCGTCGGTGTCGGTGCGCATCTCAGTCCGCGGGCGTGGCAAAGTCTTGTAAGCCGCTGCCGAGAACTGAAAGAGCGTATGTTGGAGCGGGACGAAAGTGCCGCAGATGAGGAATACCGCGTTGCGGTGAGTGAGCCTGGGGCTTCCCTCTTTGCCGAGACGAAAGTCGCGACCGTTAAGCGTGACGAGATCATGAAATTAATCGATGAGGGTTTTTTCCCGGAATGTGAAAAAGCACCGCGTCCGCGCGATCATCGTGGGGGGCTTCGTGAAATGGGGCTTCCGTACGCGCAAGACCCTGCGGTAACCCGCTATTTGGCCGATTTTCTGCACGGTCGACCGATGATAGATGCTGTTCTGTTCAACGGCGGTACGCTTGTCCCCGAAACGCTGAGGCGCCGCCTGATGGAGCGGATTGGCGGTTGGCAAAATGGACATGACCCGGTAATGCTTGAAAGTGGGGAGCCGTATCTCGCCGTTGCGCAAGGTGCGGCACAATTCGCCCGCGAACTGACGTTGGGCCGTCATCGCCTTATCACCGCCGGCGCCGCCCACGGATTCTACCTCGAGATCAGTCCTGAACGCGAAAAAGAGACGACCTATCTCATCTGTATCGTTCCGCTCGGAACGGCCGTTGAAGAAAGCTGTCATATTACCAAGCTGGATCTTCATCTTTTAATAAATCAACCGGTAGAATTCCGGGTGTATTCGACAACCCGTCGCACCGACGATCATCCGGGGCAAATCGTCAAGTATAACGATCGCGAATTCCATTCGCTTCCGCCCCTGCAGACTATCGCGCGTATCGACAAAAAAAAGCACAAAATTCGCGAAGCCTCGGTGCCGGTCGATCTTGAGGCGCGAATGAACGCACTGGGCCTTTTACAGGTGTACTTGGTCAGTGCCGGCAAAAGCATCGATCCCCCCCAACGGTGGCGGCTCGAACTGAACGTACGCGCTTCAACGCAAAAAAAAGCACAACGGGGGGAGCAAAAGGCGGGGGCGGAAACTCTCGAGCCAGAAAAACGCGAACAGGCGCTTGCGCTGCTGAGTTCCTCATTCGATCAGTCCGTGCTCAAACGACTCGAGAAAACAACTGAGGTAAAGAAAGAAAAATGGAACCGTCTATGGCTTCGAGAATTCTGGAAACCTTTAAGTGAAAGCATAACCCGCCGCGAGCGCGGGATGGACTACGAAATCGGCTGGCTCAACGCCGCCGGCTATTTCCTTCGTCCGGGCTACGGGGTGGCGCTCGACGACTATCGTGTCGAGCAGCTCTGGGCGGTGCAGGCGCTCGGATTGGCGTATCCCGATGTCAAGACCGTCCGTGAACAGTATTACATTATGTGGCGGCGGGTAAGCGGGGGGCTGGGCGCCGAACAGCAAGGTGTCTTGTATCGTGAAGTGTTGCCGCTGCTTAAAAGCCAGGTCAAACAAGCCGCCGAGGCTTTCCGGATGGTAAGCTCGTTCGAGTATCTTTCGGCAGAAACTAAAAAGGAACTCTTTGCCCTTCTTCTGGAAGGCGTCAGCGCGAAGCGCGAAAAACACCGGGGGCCGTATCTGTGGTCGCTGGGAAGGCTGCTTTCTAGAGTACCACTTTACTCCGGAGAAGATGCGGTCACCCCGCCTTCGATGGTGGAAGAGTGCTTTGAGCGTATGAAAGAGTGGGATTGGCGCGCGCGGGGTCTTGAATATACTCCCACACTCTTTGGGCTGGCCTGCCGCAAAACGGGAACTCGTGGGTGGGACATTTCTCCCGAAATGCGCCGGGCGGTACTTGAAAAAATGCACGAGGCGGGAGCGCGGGAGGCGCTCATTCGCCAAGTCGCGCAACAAGTGCCGGTCGAGCGCGAGGATCTTCGGGTGCTCTTTGGCGAGAGCCTTCCCGCGGGGCTGGGTATTCGGGAATTTTGAGGGAAATAGGCGGATACGCGTTTTGGCTTGGTTCGTCACCCGCCTAACTTCACGAATATGACTGATAGGGGAAATGCTTTGCCGGGTGCGCGGCTGAGTGTCTCGGGAAGGGTTTCGCAAACCAGATTGATCAACTTTCCAAGCCGGAAATGCTGACTATCCTATGCTGATCCCGCCGACCCTCCTCTTCCTCGTTGGCCTTCTGATACACACCTACGGTATTTTCGCCATGGTTCGGTCCGAAATATCCTACTGGGAATTATGGGTACATCTTTCGATGGCGGGAGTCGATGCAATCGCCGCCTAT
>WJJU01000860.1 GCA_014729595.1 Chitinivibrionales bacterium | reverse complement strand
TACCTGCCGTGCGCGATCCTTCCTGAGATCGAAGTGATGACGTATGGTATCGAAAAATTGGTCCGTCGTTGCCGATCCGAGCCCGGTGTCATGTTCGCGAAGGCTTTCAAAGGTCAACGGCTCCGGCAGGCGACCGGTGATGTCGTGGGCGAGTGTCTCGTCCACACGGCTCACCACATGTCCGGCAATAGCTCTAATGAGTTCATCGGCTCTCTCTTCGGTTCCGACTCCTTTAACATCCATCACCCGCATCTTCAGCTCGGCGTAGTTCATGGTATTCTCCAGTCGGTTTTCTTGGTGTGTCATGACTCGGTACTCGAATCGATTGCGCCGCAAGAGCTATGCCACGGAAAAAATTGTCGATTGATACATGATGGAATTCTCACGCAAAAATTACTCTAAGAAGAGTGGGTTCACACGACCCGGTGATTCGTGTTGGCGCTTATGATACAAAATTTCGCAATTGCGAACGGCGCGCTTCGATTTGATCGGCGGATGGTCCCATTATCGCAACATACGGCCGAATGCAACCAAGTGATGTGTAGGTTGGAAGAACAAGGTGCGGCAATAAACCAGCTTGCCTGCTTCGATGAACTAGAATTCGTACGGCAAGACAAGGTGCGCGAAGAAGAAACGAAAGCCGGTCCGACATTTGTTGTTGTATTAGCTTAAGCGAGTATGGGGCGGACGGTGCCGTTTCACACGTCACGTAATACTCAAAAAACAAATTACTATAGAGTTATTCGCTTTGAATAGTCTTTCGGGAGCGTTATTCCGGCGAAAGTCGGTATTAAACCGGCAATGATGGGCGAAATGAGTACAATCTCCGGATGCCGTATCAAATTCGGTATGAAGTCTTATCATAATCACGGCGCTGCAAAAATATTTCGGTATTCAAGCGCGAGGCGGGGCGTGGAGGGCTTACCGGGTTACGCGCAAGCGGTGCGATTGGATGCCGATGGAGCTTTCCCGGAGGACAAAAATCTGGTTGACATATATCGATATTCCCGAAATTCACCGGCGGTGGAATTAGGAAATTGATATAATCTTGGCGACAATGCCAAAAAATCCAATTACAAAAATACATGTCAAGCGGATTGGTATGTGACGATGGTTATAACAACGTCTATTTTGAACAAAAAACTACATAGGAGCCTAGGAGGATAAACCGTGAACATACATGATTTCTATGCGCATGCATCGTATTACGCTCAGCTTAACACCGAAGCGGATGCACGGCGAGCGACGGAAGCGACATTAAGAACCCTGGGCGAGCTGCTTCACCGTACCGAGCGTCACCGGCTGGCCGCACAGCTTCCACGCGAACTGAAAGATTTTCTCTTTGAACGCCATGAAATAGATGGACAGGACTATAGTCTTGAGGAGTTCTACAATCGAGTCGGCGCCCGTGCCGAGGTGCGCTATGCCGAAGCGGTGCGATGGTCGCGGGGGGTAATCGCGGCGCTAAGACTTGCGGTAACGGCGGGTGAAATGGACTCCATTTTCTCGTTGCTGAGAAGCGAGTATGCCGAACTGGTGGAAGGACCTCACGGGCCGCTTTCGGCGACGGTCGAACGAGAGAGATAGGGGCGGAGGCGCACCGACGTTCGTCGAGAAAATCATCGGTCTCGAGATCTTCGACGTGTTTTTAAGCCCGACAAAGAGCGAAGAGTTTTCGTGTTTGTGTTATTGCGGGCTATTCGCTTGCCGCCGCGAACATGAGATCCCCTTTCGCAATGATTGCATCATCGACGCGAGAGACGGCGGATACCATGGCGTTGGTTCCCATCTGTTTCTCGAGGGCTATGCGGGTTATCAACTGATCTCCCGGCCGAACGGGTTTTTTGAATGCCATTTTCATCACACGGCCCAAATAGTAGACGGTATTCGCTTTGAGACCGCCGGCCGATTTGGCTAAGAGGAAACAGGCCGATTGCGCCATATTTTCGATAATATAGACGCCGGGGAATACCGGGTTGCCAGGGAAATGCCCCTGAAATTGGGCTTCATTGATCGTGATATTTTTAAGCGTCGTTACCGCTTCGCCGGCCGCGAACTCACATACGCGGTCTATAAGCAAAAACGGATAGCGGTGCGGCACATTGCGCATGATTTCTTCCGTGTCGAACATGCAAATTCCTCTTTGTAAGTCAAGCACAAAAAAAGGGGTGAGGTCATACGGCTAAGCGCCCCTCAACCCCCGAAAAATTCAATCCCTCGATCGCTCGTTAGTCGTTGCTTGGCGCTTGTTCCCGCATTTTCCGCCGGATCAACCTCACGCCGTCATCCCGCCGTCTATGGTAAATACCTGACCGGTCACATAGCGAGCACGGTCCGAGATCAGAAACGATACTACTTCAGCAACTTCCTCGGGCTGACCGAGTCGCTGCATGGGAATCATTTTGGTGATTTGCGCCACATGTTTTTCGTTCATTTTTCGGGTCATGTCGGTTTCAATGTAACCGGGGGCGACACAATTTACCGGAATTCCTAATTTGGCAATCTCTTTGGCGAGAGAACGGGTAAAGCCGATAATGCCGGCTTTGCTTGCGCAATAATTAGTCTGCCCCGGAAGGCCGACCAGGCCGCTGACCGAGGTCACATTCACTATGCATCCCTTTTTGTTTTTCATGAAATAGCCGACAACGTTGCGCGTGGTGTTGAAATAACCCGTGAGATTCGTGTTGATTACATCGTTCCAATCTTCACGCGGCATTATGAACAGGCTTTTGTCGCGCGTAATACCGGCATTATTGATCAGTACGTCGAGGTCACCCAGAAACTCACGGGCTTCTCCCGTAAATCGCGCGGCGTCGTCAAAATCGCTCAGGTCGGCCCGTCCTGCCCATGCTTTCCCGCCCTTGGATTCGATTTGCCTGACAAGCTCGTCGGCCGCTTCTTGATTGCCTTTGTAGTTGAATGCGACGGTATGGCCTTCCGAGGCCAGTTTCTCGACGATCGCCCTGCCGATTCCTCGGGATCCGCCGGTGACGATTACGGATTTGGGCATCGCGGCTCTCCTTTCCACGCAGCTAACTCGCCGTCGGTCTTGTTGAGACCGAATGCGACCGCTTGTTTAACCTTTTGTGAATATTCGCGCGACTTGAGTATGTTCGACGCTTTTTGGCGAAACGAAAGCAAGGATTCTTCTTGGTCGCGCCCAAGAAAAAACTCTTTCCAACAGTGAATAAAACCCTCGCGAAGCTGATCCTCGGTGACATGCTTGGGTCGAAATACGACGTTGGCGCAGTTGAATCTCCGCCAGTCGCGGGGTTCGATAAGCCTGCCTTCACGTTCCATCCGACGCCAGAGCGGCGTGGCGGGAAACGGTGTTGCTATGAAGAACTCCGCTGTTTTTACGTCCGCTTCATGACAGAATTCCAGTACTAAATCGAACTGGTCCTCGAACGTGCAATCAAAGCCCAAGCCGAAGGAGCCGAAAAATCGAATTCCACGGTCTTCCAGCATCTTCACCAGATCCATCGTTCGACGCCGGATGCCGGGGTGACGGGAATAGAAGCGGGCGCTGAAGGGATCGCTGGCGAATACGGTGTACATACTTGCCGCCCCGGCCTCGGCGACGGCATCCAGAAATTTGGGATCTGCATTCATTGCCGGCGAACACGACAGGAACATACGGACGTCGAAATCCTTGATCCGTTCACATAGCTCCATCATGTACCGAGTGATTCGCGGCCTGTTCAGCATCACCATATCGTCGGCAATGTAAAATTCTTTACCGGACAGCCGGCGAATTTCGTTGACAACGTCTTCCATTGGGCGCAGTCGCGTTCGGGTGCCTTGGTAAAGGGGAACACAGCACCAATCGCAGCCGAAGGGGCAGCCGCGGCTGACCGAAATGAGCGACGCATGCCAATCGTACTTACTTTCGACATCAAAAACGCCGGCTCGCGGCTGAACAATCGATTCGGGATGCGGCGGCTCGTTCGTTCGATAGATTGGTTTCAGATCGCCCGCTCGGAAATCCTCAAGCATCCGTGGAAACACCTTGTCGCCCTCGCCTACGCAAAGACTGGTGCAGTGCGGCGCCGCGTCTTCCGGAATAACCGAAGGGTGCATACCTCCCATGATGACCGTCTTGTTTCGACGGAGGAACTCATCACCGATATTGTACGCGTAGGCCGCTTGTGGAGTGAAAAAGCTAATCGCCACCAGGTCGCAGTTATCTTCAAAGTCGATCGGTTCGATGTTTTGGTCGACGACGCGCCATTGAACATCGGGCGGCATCGTGTTGATAAGAATAGGTATGCCCATCGCCGGCGGCATTGTGTAGGCCCAGGTCGCGGCTATTTGCGGGAAAGCGGCCAACTCGGGATAGGTTTCGAGGAATTTGTCAAATTTCGGATAAATGAATGTGATTTTCATGTGATGTTTGCGGTGTGTCGAACACCTTCCGTCTTGTTGGTCAAAATGCTGCTATTCTTCGTCGTCTGTTGTTTCCTCTTCGGATACAAGCTCTTCGAGGTCGATATTGTCGGGGTCACAACGACGCATGCGAAGCCAACGACGCGGGTGATTGACCGAGTCGCCGTCAATCGTGAAGAATGTGATTTTGGCTCTGAGAAGTGAGTCGGAGGTCCATCGGTATTGATATCCCATTTCGAGTGTGAGTTCTTCGGTGCTCATGCTGGCCGTCAACATCGAATCATCGACGGTATACGTTCCCGCTCCCTGAACACCCTCGTCTCTGAGATTGGTTACCGACAGCGAATCATCACCGGAAAATGTGATCAGCAACCCCTCCCGTCCGACGCACCATGAACCCTCGAAGGCCGGTTTTTCGGCAAAAGTCGGTATCGAAAGCATTGTTGCCGCCGCTGTAAGCCCGATAACGCGAAATGGTCGTTTCATAATGCCCCCTTTATATCGGCCGCCCCTTTTTGGGCGTCCCGGTCGGTCATGAAAATACGTAGAAGTACCGGAAGAAAAACGAGTGAAAACGTGCAACTTGCAACCATTGAGACAAATACGAAAAGCCCAAGGTGTCGGATCGGTGGAAACGAAGAAAGCAGAAGCACCATGAAGCCGATACCAACCACGAGGGTATTGAATGTGATCACCGTTCCCTTGCGCCGCGCCGTCTCCACAAGGGCCTCGAGCTTATTTTCCGCCGTGCGGTTGATGTATAAATAGCCCGCCACAAAATGTATTGCATAATCAATCCCGATACCGACACAGGTGTTAACGATCACCACGGTGACCATGTTGACCGCCACATCGGCGATACCCATGAAACCATAGACAAAGAAAGTCGAGAGGAGAATCGGCGCCAGTGCAATGACGGCGGTCTTCGGCGAGCGAAAAAGCGCCCACAGAACCAAAAATACCAACGAAAAGGCGACGATAAGCGAAG
>WJJU01000859.1 GCA_014729595.1 Chitinivibrionales bacterium | reverse complement strand
CGCTTGAGCCGCCCACTCGCGGCTGTGCGCCGAAAGTAAACGATAGGACAACGGAGATCATAATGGGTGTTTTGCTTGCAATTACCGGCGAGTTTCCCGTTGAGGCCGCGACACACGCCTTGCACAAAGCATCGGCCGTTGTCGGTAGGAGCGCCCCAACTCCCGACCGACTCCATGAATATTCCGGGCAAGGAATATACTTGGGAGTGATGCAAACCAAAGGCTCCTCCACCGTCTTCCTGGTTCATCATAATGAGCTTCCCATCGTCGCCGCCTGCTATGGAGCGGTCTTCGAAACGGAAGGTATTGCCGAGCCTTCTTGTAACACAAATGCACGGGCCGGGTTTGAAAACATCCCGGCTTTCTACGAGAAATTCGGCCCTTCATTCGCCGAACACTTGATTGGGGAGTTTTGCATTGCCTTATGGGACGGTCGTAACCGCGCGCTCCATCTTATTCGCGACCACCTTGGTACACGCCCGTTGTTCTATGCCCGCTTCAACGGCGGTTATGTCGCCGGCAACACGACGCACGCCGTTGTGGGCTCAGACCTTATTCAAAAAAGACTTGATACCGGTGCGGTAAGCTGCTATTTCGCCGCTAAAGCGCTCAGTGCTCCCAGGACCATGTTCAAAGATGTCCTGGCCGTTCGCGCATCGCATGTCGTTACAATCGGCGAATTCGGCGTTAAGGAGCACGACTATTGGGGACTACATACTATTCATACGGATACAAAGCCGTCCAAAGAGGTATTGCGCGAGCAATTAAAAGAACGTATAGAATGCGCCGTAAAAACACGCCGGAGAAGAACAGCGCGCTGCGGGGCTATCGTTAGCGGAGGTATTGACAGCAGCACTGTTGCCGCCCTTCTCATCCGCTCCGGCCTTCAACCGCCGCTTGATGCTTTCTCGGTAGCATTTACCGAACATCGCTTCAGTGATGCGGATTTACAGGATCACCTTGCTAAAGCGATATCGTTGAATCATCACCGCGTACTGCTCCGCCCGGAAACATTCAGCGAAAACATGCTTGAGGGGATTCGTTTTTTGGACGCCCCGATAAATGACACCGCCTACGTAGGAATGCTCACGACCTTTAAGGCCGCCGCTAAAAACGGAATCGAAGTACTATTCGAGGGGGAGGGACCCGACGAAATTTTTCCCGCGGGTAATACGCACGGCGAACGAGAGGTTCTTAACCACCGTCGCTTTGTGCCGCGGCCTTTGCGCCGCGTCATCCGTTCCTATTTTCCGACCATGCCGCTGGGCGATCATCCACACCACAAAGCGCTTCGGTATTTAGGCAGACTTAGTATGGATGAAACCGAGCGCATGCTAACGTGGCGAACATACTTTCACCATTCGGAGAGAAAGCGGCTGCTTACCCCTGAATTCCATACCAACGAAGATCCTTATGCGATCGGCAAACGGTATATTCATTCATGCCGTAACGCCGATCACCTCAACAAATATCAGTACACACTCATAAAAACATTCCTCACCGATGACTTGCTTTACAAAAACGACCGTATGGCTTGGGGCGCTTCGGTTCTGAATTCCACACCGCTAATAGATAAAAGAATCGTCGAATCGGCCTTGAGCATTCCTTCTCATCTACAGATACAACCGCCGAACGAATACTCCGACGGGATTAAATTATTATATAAAGAAGCGGTCGCGAAGTGGATTCCACAAGAGATACTGACTCGTAAGAAGACGCGGGGTTTCAGCCAGCCCACCCCGCTTTGGTATCGTAATGAATTAAAGGAGTTTGTGCGCGATTCGCTTTTCAGCCGCGCCGCCCGGGAGCGTGGAATTGTTGACCATGCTTATGTACGCGGCCTTTTCGACCGGCACGTGCACGGCAAAGCCAACTGCGATTATCCCTTAAGCGCAATACTCATATTCGAACTCTGGATGCAAGAGCATTTTGGATAACAAACTACGGAGACGACCAAAATAGTGTGCGGAATCTGCGGCATTGTTACTTCCGGTAAAAGAGACGCGTCCACTCAAACGGCGGTTCGGGACATGATGAATACCATCGTCCACCGTGGTCCGGACGAGGAAGGTATCCATCATGATGAGGCCGCCGTTTTGGGTCATCGACGTCTCAGCATCATCGACCTGCAAACGGGCCGACAGCCGCTTTGTAACGAAGACGAATCGAAAGTAATTGTCTTCAACGGCGAAATTTACAATTTTGAAAGCATCCGTTCCCGCCTGCTTGCGGAAGGCCATGTTTTTAAGACGCGCTCTGACACCGAAACGATTCTGCACCTCTACGAACGGGACGGCGTGGATTGCCTAAGATCGCTCCGCGGCATGTTTGCGTTCGTTATATGGGACAAAGTCGAAAAAAAGCTTTTCGCCGCGCGTGATCGACTTGGGATAAAGCCTTTCTATTATGCTTACGGCGGGGATTCGCTGGTGTTTGGTTCCGAGATAAAAGCAGTTCTGGCAAGTAAGAAAGTCGCTCGAGACATCGATTACCAAGCCCTCTGCGATTATATTACGCTCATGTATATTCCCGGCCCCAAGTCCATATTTAGAGGGATTCGCAAGCTTCCCCCCGGGCACTACTTGGAATATCAACACGGTGAGCTGACCATTACCCAATATTGGGATGTTGATTTTTCGAGAACGGAATCGATAAGTGAGAACGATTATCTGTCGAGAAT
>WJJU01000858.1 GCA_014729595.1 Chitinivibrionales bacterium | reverse complement strand
CTATGCACACTTCGAACACCGCGGCTCTCAATGAGCCCGAAAGGCCCGGTTGTAGTAGTAGCCGTAGTGCACCTATTTTGAACGGCAACGGATTATTCTCGGAACTACTCGGCCACCTCTCACCCCGGCATTTCGAGTACCGCCCACGCCCACCTTCGTTCAACAAAAATCCCATGCATCGGCGGCTGCGCGAAGCCGAAATCATCGTACGGGGCGCTATGAGTAACTATGCGAAATCATAACTTCGCTTGAGAAAGCTTTGCTCCTCATCCATGGCTTGGCTGGATATCGAGGAAGGAGGCGACTCGGGAGAAATCGTGGTACTCAGTAGATTCCTGAAAGCCCAATAGCGAGGCATGTGACTGAACAACGGCCGCACGGAGTTCAAAGTCTTTTCGATAAGCTCATTTCGCCCCGCAATGCGATATACCATGCAAAGACCGATATAAGCATCCAGATTGCCTTCGTTCGCGATCCGCAAACTCTGCTCGAATCGATGCAGTGCATCCATGTGCTTACCGCGGCGAAACCCTATCCGGCCGGCCATGTTCTGAATCTCTGGACGCTCCCCGCAATCATCGAGCGCGCGCGCAACCAGCGGTTCCACCCGCCCCGGCTCATGTTCTTCAAGAAGGCGCCCTAAGCGCAGATAGGCCTTGATTCGTGTTTGCCTGAAATCGACACCAACCGGTAAAGCTACGGACTTTATGGTAAGGATCCGCTCCAGCGTTGCGACGGCTTCATCGGGACGCCCGATCAACTCCCGAGCGACGGCAAGCCCATACAGCGCATCCGGCCGGTCGGGAGAGTGCCGAACGCTCTCACCGAACGACCGTACCGCCTCGGCATGTGCGCCCCGCCGATTCTGAATGTTTCCCAAGCCCATCCACGCCTGACCGGCAATCGCGGGAAATTGTGAAGAACACGAAGGTACCGCCAAAGTTCGACGGTACCACTTCTCCGCATCCTCCCATCGCTCCATGATCGTCAACGAATCGGCGATCTCCACCGCGGACACGGGATCGCTCTTCGTCTTCCCATACTCTTCCATTAAAACCCGGACGTTACGTTCCGCCTTCGAACGCAAAGCATCGGGATCCGCATAACCATGGTGCTCGATCACGACAGGTTTAGTGACCATTGAGAAACCGCTCCGCAGAGCGCTGGGCATAACCTGCTCATGAATACGTCGCTCAAAACGAATACGGGAGTCTCGCGGAAACATACGTGCCTGTACGAACTCACTGCCGGTACCTCCCGGTTTCTCATTCCTTACCACAAAAGCAAAAACCTTGTCCGGTGATTCAGCTTTGAGTTCTTCGAGAGACATTACCGATTCCCGCGGGACGACATCGTCGGCATCCAGCCAAAGAATCCAGGTGCAGGAAGCATGATCCAGCGAGATATTTCGTGAATAAGAAAAGTCATCCCGCCAATCGGAACGAATCACCGTCGCTCCAAATTCCTCCGCAATCGCTACGGTATCGTCATCCGATCCCGTATCCACCACAATGATTTCTTCGGCAAAACCCGTCACGCTGCGAAGACAGCGACCGAGTACCGCCGCTTCGTTCTTAACAATCATGCAAACGGAAAGCGTATTTCGGCCGTTCATAGATCCCCGAAAAAGTTCAGGACACACAAGCTTTCTTGACAATCTCGCCGAACTCATCGAGCGAGAACGGTTTTGCAATGCACGAGGTCCCCTCGAGCAGCTTAAAATCGGGATGTGGCCCCTGAGAATCGGCCAGGAGGACAATTCGGTCGGCAACTTCCGGGAAATCAGTCTTCATTGCGGTTAAAACATGCCGTTCATCCTCGTTATCAAGTCCCTGGTCCAGCAAAATCAGATTGTACTTGGCGTCGGGTTTCGAGAGCATCTCGGCGGATTTGCGATAATCCCGCGCTCGATCCAATTTGGTCTTCTTGAACGTGATCTCAAGTATGTCGACCACCAGCTCGTATATGTCGAGATCGCTACTCGCAACCAGGATATTCACAGCCATATATGCCGTCCTATCGCTTCGCATGACAAAGTGGGGCGTCTGCCCCGGCGCATTCGCCACTCCCAGCCGTGCCGGGGGACTGCTAGAAGATAGTGAAATCGCAGGATGTTGGCAAGACCGTACGACAAAAAGTACGGACCACGGCCAAATAACGTACGGTTTTAATCACCCCTCCTCCTTACTCCAAACATATAGATATATTTTATAATATATGCCCTGATTCTTTCACCCCAATCAAAGAAGCCGTTTGCCGTCATGGACTTTAAGCTCCGATCGGATTTTGAGCCTCGAGGCGATCAACCGGAAGCCATTCAACAATTGTCGACCGGCGTCAAACGCGGCGTCAAACACCAAACGCTCCTGGGCGTCACCGGCTCCGGCAAAACCTTTACCATGGCCAATGTCATACAAAAAGTGCAGCTTCCAACGCTGGTCATTTCCCATAATAAAACGCTTGCCGCCCAACTTTACCAGGAATTCCGCGAGTTCTTTCCCGATAACGCCGTTGAATACTTCGTCAGCTTCTACGACTACTATCAGCCCGAAGCCTACATCCCTTCAACCGACACCTACGTCGAAAAAACCGCCGACATAAACGATGAAATTGATCGGCTACGCCTCAAAGCCACCAGTTCTCTCCTCTCGCGTCGTGATGTTATTATCGTGGCGAGCGTGTCCTGCATCTACAACATCGGCTCCCCCGAGACATACGAAGCTCTCAGTATGAGGCTCGCCGCCGGCCAGGAACTCGATCGCGACTCATTCCTCCGCGAACTGTTCCGGATGCAATACACACGTAACGATATTGCCCTGGAACGAGGACGCTTTCGTGTGCGCGGCGATGTAATAGAACTCCAACCGGCCTACGAAGAAACCGCTTTGCGCATCGAGACTTTCGGCGATCAGATCGAATCAATCCGTCGCATCGACCCCCTCTCAGGCAAAATCACGGGCGATGTGGAATGTACCACCCTCTTCCCCGCCAAGCACTACGTCACCACCCGGATTTCCCTGGATCAGGCTATCGACAAAATCCGCGAAGAACTCGATCAGCAACTGGAATTACTGAAAAAGGAGGGCAAACAACTCGAAGCCCAACGCCTTAAACAACGCACCCTCTACGACATCGAAATGCTTCAAGAAGTCGGCTACGTAAATGGGATCGAGAACTACTCGCGCATTCTCGACGGAAGAGCGCCCGGAAGCCGCCCACATTCCCTCCTCGACTTTTTTAGCCCGCCCTATCTTACCATAATCGATGAATCCCATGCCACCGTTCCGCAAATCGGCGGTATGTACAACGGTGACCAAGCCCGAAAAACTACGCTCGTAAATCACGGCTTTCGTCTTCCCTGCGCCCTCGATAATCGACCACTCCGCCTCAAGGAGTTCGAAAACCTCGTCGACTACGTCATCTACTCCTCCGCCACACCCGCCGACTACGAACTCGCCAAGAGTGAAGGCGTTTTCGTAGAGCAGGTAATTAGACCAACCGGCCTCGTCGATCCCACCGTCCAAATCCGTCCGGCCGGCAATCAAGTCGACGACTTGGTCGAAGAACTCCGCACGGTAGTCGAAAAAAAGCAGCGCGCTCTTGTGACGACACTTACAAAACGCATGGCCGAAGCTCTCACCGAATATCTGGAAACACTCGACTTCAGAGTACGCTACCTTCACTCCGAAATTCATACGCTCGAGCGAAGCGACATACTTAAGAATCTGCGTGAAGGCACATTCGATATTCTCATCGGTATCAATCTCTTACGCGAGGGCCTCGACCTTCCGGAAGTCGCTCTTGTCGCCATACTCGACGCCGATAAAGAAGGGTTTCTCCGCTCCACGCGCTCGCTTATACAAATTGCGGGGCGGGCCGCCCGAAACGTCGAGGGACGCATTATCCTTTACGCCGACATACAAACCGACTCGATAAAGAGAACAATGAGGGAGACCTCGCGCCGACGATCCAAACAGTTGGCCTACAACCGCGAACACGGCATTACCCCTAAGAGTGTCGTACGAAGAATACAGGAGCGCATCTCACAGGCACCCCCCGGTGCTCAGCCTCAATTGCCAATGGCCGCCGAACCCAGAGCCGCCTACTCACCCGCCGAACCAAAAAAAACGGCGAAAGAAGTTACACGAATTCAGGAAGAAATCAACTTGCTCGATGAAGAGATGCGCACCGCCGCCGCAAACCTGGAATTCGAAAAAGCGGCAAAACTTCGCGACCGTATCGCCGAACTTCGCGGTAATAGCGGGGTTGTCGATGAACGTTGAGTTGGCCCGCAAAAGCCTGGCGGAACGCGACGGGAATGTCCTCATTCCCGCCCTTCGTGTCCTGGCGAAAACGGGCTCACTAACTGACTTGCAGGCTATCATGGCCCACATCAAAAGCCGAAACCCCGACATACACCGAGAAGCCGTCTCGGCCGCCGGCTCCGTCATCCGCAATAACCTGCTCACCCATTTCGATAAAGTGGCGCCGCACGTCAGAAGAAAACTGGGCGCCGTCATGGAATCACTGGACCCCCACGTCGTATCCGAACTCGGCAAGGATGTTCGATCCCGAAATGAAGAGCGCCGGCTGAGGGCGGTACGAATTCTGGGACTTCTTAGAAAAAACCCGAAAGTTCGCGATGTTCTTGCCGAACTCGTGAGCCAAAAGGATGAAAAAATCCGCGCCACGGCCATAAAGCTTCTTGGCAGCATGGTTGGCCCCAACGATCAAGACGTCATACTCTCCCTGCTCAGCGATCCCGACAAACGAGTGCGGGCTAATACGGTCGAGGGCCTCGAAAGGCTCGGAAACAAACGAATGATCCCCATTCTCCTACGGTTCCGCAAAGACCCCAACAATCGCATCCGCGGCAACGTCCTCAAAGCACTCTTTAGTCTCGGCTATTGTGACATTGAAGAAGACATCCTTGAGATGCTCCGATCCAAAGACAACTTCATGAATGCTTCCGCACTCTGGGTGATCATGCAAACCAAAGTCGCTTCCCGCGAAATCGAAGATTCCGCCGGTTTCCACCTCGTCTCCGACAGCGAAATGGTAATGATTAACGCCAGAAAAGCACTTACCGTCATGGGTACCCCGCGGGCGAAAGGATACCTCCGCTATCTCGACGACACCGCCCAAGCGTCATCCGCCCGGTGACCCCCGAATCCAAAGAAGTCTAAAGTCGATCCCGCTCCTTGCCGATAAGTATAGTGACAGCCAAAGAATGGCGGTTCCTCCCGATCCAGGGATGGGATGAACGTTGGGGGGAGATCCAGGGATGGATGTGCTTCCAGGGACGGAAGATCACCCCTTTCCTTTCAGCACGGAGGCGTAACAGGAGAGACCATTATGAATATCCAGGGCATTCTAAAAGCCTACGGTCCACGTCTCTACGCTCCGGCGAACGCCAGGAAGCGCGCCGCACCGGAAAAGGGTACCGATGCGCGCAAGCCCGAGCAGGTCGAAATATCGGCCGAGTCCGAACAGCTTCAGCGGCTAAAGCGTCGGATCGAAGAGATGCCGGATGTTCGTCTGGAAATCGTATCGAAAATCAAGACACGAATCAAGATGAACGACTATCCACTCGAAAACAATATTGATGAAGCCGTCAAAAAGCTCATCAAAAACGACCTGATCGCAGCCTAATGCGACGTTCGCCCACAAAGCGACGCACCCACATCACCCTTGCATGAAGGCCTCGCCAACACCAGAATCGCGAGGCCTCTTCCTCTCCTTCTTGCCGAAAGACCTCCCCCAAAGCGATATTAGTACCTGTTCGTTCCACCTCGAGGCTTGGGACACATCAGAGACTAAGAGCCGCTTTCAAAATGAGCTACACCAAGTAAGACCGAGCGAGACGGCCTGGATGTGACCCCGCAAAGCGGGAGGACGAGGCATATCCTCAGTGATATGGTGAATAGGCGCAACGAAACAGACAAGTCGTCACAGTTGGCCTGAGCAGCAGCTTATTGTGAATACGGTTCTAAAATACCCGACCCCCGATCCGGCCGCGCACACCGCGACCGCTAACCCGCCCGGGTGGTGGAATTGGTAGACACTAGGGACTTAAAATCCCTTGGCGCTGAGCGCCGTACGAGTTCGAGTCTCGTCCCGGGCATAAAATTAAGCCCCGTAAAATCAAAGTTTTACGGGGCTTTTCCATTTCTACAGGTGTCACTGGACATCCAAAAGAAGAAGTTATTATCAAAAGTTTTGTATGAGCTGATATAGAAATGGCGTATCCGAGTATTTTATTGTTCGACCAAAAACAATGATTCTCACCCTTTTGCAAGGAGGATACGCCATGAGAGAAAATACGTTCTTTGACAACGCTGCGCTTGAAGCTCTTCCACTTGATGAGATAGCACGGCTTGGTGCGCAGGCAATGCTCAAGGCCACACTGAGCGCTGAGCTGGATGCTTTTATGGCGACTATGAGCGATTGTCGTCTGCCGGATGGCCGGCCTGCGGTCGTTCGTAACGGTTACCACCGAGAGCGAGCTGTGACGGTTGGTGGCGGTAGTGTGGCGTCTCCGTGCCGCGTACCAGGCGACGTGATGGCGGAAAGGATAACTTCGTAAGCTCGATTCTTCCGCCATACATGCGTCGGAGTACCAAGATCGATGAAGTGGTTCCGCTTCTGTACCTTCGAGGGCTGTCTACGGGCGACATCTATCCTGCTCTCCAAAAGCTTCTGGGAGACAAAGTCAGTGGCCTTTCGCCTGCGAACGTCACTCGCTTGAAAGCAAGCTGGGAGCATGAGTATCAGCGATGGCGGAAGCGGGATCTGAGCGACAAACACTACCGCTACATCTGGGTTGACGGCATCCATTTTAACGTGCGGTTCAGCGATAATCGTTTGTGTGTCCTGGTGGTCATCGGAGCAACCGCCGAGGGAAAAAAAGAACTGGTCGCGGTTGCCGGCGGCTATCGGGAACGCAGCGAATCGTGGGGCTATGTGCTTCGTGATCTCAAGCGTCGAGGAATGGAGTCGCCTCGACTGGCTATCGGTGATGGTGCCCTTGGATTTTGGAAGATTCTGCCGGATGTATTCCCCGAGTGCGAGATCCAGCGTTGCTGGGTACACAAAACGGCGAATGTCTTGAACAAGATGCCCAAAAAAGTACGGGGAAAAGCAAAACCTATGGTCCATGATATTTACAAGGCGGAGACTAAGAAGAACGCCGAGACCGCTTTCGATGTCTTTATAGAAACCTTCGAGGCGAAGTATCCCTCGGCGACCGAGTGCCTTCAGAAAGACCGTGAAGCCCTGCCGGCATTCTATAGTTTTCCCGCACATCACAGGAAGCATATCCGTTCGACGAACGCCATTGAATCTCCATTTGCCACCGTCCGCCTGCGTACAAAGAAAACGCGCGACCAGGGAACTGAGAGTACCACGCTTATGATGGCCTTCAAACTCCTGGAACAGACATCTAAACGCCGGCAACGACTGGCCGGATCGAACATGATACCACTGGTGCTTTCGGGTCAGGTGCTCGAGGATGGAAAGCTGAAAAATGCTGCGTGACAATCATGCCGGATACGCCGGCATACACAACATTTGACATTTTTGCTTTAACGCTACATCAGGAGTAGCTTCTATTGTATGAGAATTCAATTTCAACCAGTGCTGTCCAAAACAGATGATTTTTATCCCAAAATCGCTTTTCGTGAATCAAATAGCCCT
>WJJU01000857.1 GCA_014729595.1 Chitinivibrionales bacterium | reverse complement strand
TTCAGGGACAGCCGTCTTGGGCGGTCGAATGCCAAAAAGCTTTCTCGTACCGGTCGCGGTTTTCAGCGCTTCCCACAGCGGCCATCCATGAATAGCAGTTACCCCGGTAACCAGAATTCGCCTGTTGTCGAACATATTTATGAAT
Source organism: Chitinivibrionales bacterium (assembly GCA_014729595.1). Classification (GTDB taxonomy): domain Bacteria; phylum Fibrobacterota; class Chitinivibrionia; order Chitinivibrionales; family WJMI01; genus WJJU01. Next base: position 8,554 of record WJJU01000857.1, on the reverse strand, counting down.
ATAGGTTCTTTGTGGACCGTTTTGGTTGGGGGGGGATCATTGATGTGAAACGATCCGTACTTCATAAAGTATTGACATGGATTGCGAAACAAGATATACGATCCACATATGGAGGTGTATATGGAGATTTAAAAGAAAACAACAATACTATACCAAGAAGAGGAATACGATCTGCTCAAGGAACTGGCAAAAGTTCGGCATTCAAGTGTCGGCTCTCTGGTCCGCGAGGCGTTTGAGATTCAATACGGGCTGCATTCAGCACGCGCCTCGGGTGATGCCGTAAAAAAACTGTCCAAACTTGATCTCGCGGTGAGCGATTCCGCAACAGTTAAAAAGCAATCCGTACCGTCTCTTCGGGATCTACCATAAGGATGCTCGTCGATTCCAATACATTCATGTATGCGGCGGGAGCGGCGCATCGCAACAAGCAACCTTCGGTCAGCTTTTTAGAGTGTGTGTCGACGGGAAAAGCGCAGGTTTGCGTCTCGACTGAAATCTTGCCAGAGAATCTCCATCGATATCGTTCGATAGTATGGGGGGAAGACGGGAAGCAGGTATTTATGCTTGCACGCGAAATCGTACCGAGAATTCTGCCAATCGATCGCGATAGTATCAATCGAGCCTATGGCTACCTCGAGGGAATACCAAACATCATGGCCAGACATCCGATTCATGCCGTCATCTGTTAGGTGCACAAACTTGAGGGGATTTGCCTATTTGACACCGATTTCGACCGTATCGACGTCGTAGAGCGTATTGAGCCCTCCTGATTCGCTCGCTCCTTGATTCATGGGCCTTTTCGCGGGCGGAGCCAACCGTTCCGACCGAGGTTGGCGTGCTTGTCGTCATTTTTTCACACAACCCTGACATTTTCCAAACGATCTCCAAACACACCAAAAACATCTTTTGAGAAGAGTGTTTTTACTCCTAAGGGGTTTGGGAAGGTTGTGTGGTTGTATCATTTGTATGAAGGAGTGTCTCATGAAGTGGGATCGCAGTTGTGTGAAGTTGATGTGTGCGGCGGCTGTACTCGGTGTTTTTGTCGGTATGACGGGTGTTGTTCAAGCTCGCGGCCGATCGTGGACGCCACCGGTGTCCATTGCCGTCTTCTCTGATCCTCATCTGCTTGACCCGTCTCTGCTTATCAGTGACGGGCCTGCGTTTCAAATGTATCTTGCTCAGGATCGCAAACTCATCGCCGAGAGCGACGCCATTCTTCGCAGCACTGTGAGCCGCATCCGGGCGCGTCGACCGGACCTGTGCCTTATCCCGGGTGACCTTACCAAGGATGGCGAGCTGGCAAGCCACGAACGGGTAGCGCAATATCTTGCCGATTCGCTGGAGTCGGTGGGAGTCCAGGTTTTTGTGGTACCTGGAAATCATGATATCAACAACGAAGAAGCGTATGCGTATGACGGCGCGAGTGTTATCCCGGTTCCTACCGTAAGCCCCGACGAATTTGAGGAAATTTATGGAGATATGGGCTACGATGAGGCTTTTGCACGTGATCCCAATTCGCTGAGTTATGTTGCCGAGCCGGTTGAGGGGTTGTGGGTATTCGGCATCGATGCCTGTAAGTACGATATGAATGTTGGACATTCGGAAACCGGCGGCCGCCTCACACCGGAAACGCTTGCGTGGCTTACTTCGATGCTCGATTCCTGCAAGGCAGAAGGAAAGACCCCTATGGCTCTGATGCACCATGGGGTTATGGAGCATTATACCGGACAGAGTTCCATATTCGACAATATGTTCGCCGACTACGTAATCGACGACTGGGCTTCGATTCGCGATACGCTTGCCACCCATGGCCTGAAGGTGGTTTTCACCGGTCATTATCATGCTCAAGACATCGTCAAACACGAAACGACTTCCGGAGAGGTCATCTATGACATAGAAACCGGTTCTACCGTAACCTGGCCGTCTCCGTTCCGTATGGCGACGTTTTTTGCTCATGGCAAATTAGTGGTTACAACGCGCCGGATTTGGGATATCGACTATGACACAGGGGATCTTCCGTTCCCGCTCTACGCCCGCAATTTCCTTGAGGAGGGTTTGACCGGGATCGTTACCGCCATGTTTGTGTATCAGTTCGGTGTACCCGAGGAGCAAGCGGCGGAGCTGGTGCCGTTTGTCGTGCGTGCATTTATGGCGCACTATGCCGGCGATGAAAAGCCGACGGTTCTCGATGATGCAACATACGAAGCGTTGATCGCCGATCCTAATCCTCTTATACAGGCAATGGGTCTTGCCCTTCAGTCCCTCTGGACCGATCTTGCGCCGCGTGACCGGAATCTCGTGATCGACCTTGACGGTAAATCTCCTTGGCTGAAGCGCCCCGATTGGGCTCCCAAGCATCGTTGACGCCGTCATTTGCGGTAATCGAACCACTGATTCAGCGCCGCTACCGTTCGGCACACGCGGTGCTGAATCCCTTCGATCACCCATCAAACTTCTCTCTCACTTCCATCGCTATGCCCCGCCGAGCGCCGCATCCCAATCCCCGACCGTCGCAATCTATACGCCCGGTACGTAACTTGCAGTATTCCTCCTAGATTCATATAGCCGCAAAACGCTTTACCTTCGTTGGGGTGGAATACTATCGGTGCGATGGACATGCCAAAGCAACACTTTCCGACAGTTCATTTGCTCTGGGCTGATTCGCTGAAAATAATCGCGATGTTCGGCGTTGTTCTAATCCATAGCGCCGCGCCATTGTTGATCGCGTACCGTGAGCGGGGGCCGGTTGTATGGTGGATCGGGAACCTTTATGATTCGCTTGCCCGGTGTTGTATTCCGATTTTTTTCATGCTTAGTGGCGCGCTCCTTCTCAACGCCGCCGGTCGAATGCCTCCCGGTGTATTCCTGCGCAGGCGTTTTCGGCGAATCGGCATTCCTTTTTTGTTTTGGAGTGCGGTTTATTTTATTTGGGAGAAAACGTTTAATCGCGGTGGTATACCCTATTTGTCTTTCTTGGGAAATATTATCCGTGAACCCACCTATTACCATCTTTGGTTTCTCTACGTTCTTATGGGCCTTTATCTCATCGCTCCGCTCCTTGGCATATATGTTCACACCGCCGGCCGGCGCAACAAGACCTATCTCTTGATGCTTTGGTTGGCTTTTGGGTCGATCGTTCCATTCCTAGAGCTTTACTTCGATACTCCTGTTTATTTCATGGCAAGCACTCCCAACTCGGTGTTCAGATATGCGGGTTTTTTTATGCTGGGGCATTTCTTGCACCATGCACGACGTACCGCTCGACACCGCATAATTTTCGCCATGTTGTTCATTGTCGGCTTTGCGGCAACCTTACTGGGCACCTATTTCGTTACGGTAATCGAAGCCGGTGGAACATTCAACGGTGTCTTTTATGAGTATTACAGCCCGAATGTGGCTCTGATGGCCGCGGCTTTGTTTATGCTTTGGCGTAGAGTTCCTAAATCGGTTTCGGACCAACCCACGTCTTTGAAATCAAGGATTATAACCATGGTGGCGGCGGGAACGCCGGGGGTTTATCTGGTTCACGCCCTGGTAATATCCATCTTGAATCGCGGTATTATCGGGTTTGCTCTTGATCAATTTATTCTCCATCCTTCATTGGGAGTTCCGCTTTTTGCGATTATTGTATTTGTTGTTTCACTTGGCATTGTTTCCATCATGCGCACTATCCCCGGTATGCGAGAGCTGGTAATAGCGTAGGAGTCCAAAGAATTATCGCCTCGCCGATTGCATGTCTATGTGCGCGCCATGGAAAACGGAATTGAAAATGATTCGGCTCTAAAGGAGGACAATAGTGGTCACCTCGGTTTGGCCGGCTCTCATACTTTTGATTGTACCCGCCTTAACGCTTTTTCCTGCATCGACTGACACGAAGACTCCGATACTCCTAAAAAACGATCACTATAAAACATTTTATAAAATTGCACGCTCGCCAATAATGCAATTATCCAAAACGAAAGCATGGAAGAGCACGGTTCCGAGGATACGGGAGGTAACAATTACAGCCTCGAGCGATAAAAGCGCGCAACCGGCCCTTTTCTACAATTCCGGCACCGCACGCCGGAAACCATTGTTGCTGGTGCTCCATAGCTGGAGTGCCGATTACCGACAGCATTTCAGCATACCATACGCCGTATGGGCGGCAAAGAATGATTGGGTATTCATACACCCCGACTATCGAGGTGCATTCACAAACCCTCAAGCGACGGCCTCCGAGAACGCGGTGAAGGATGTTTTGGATGCCGTTGCGTATGCGCGAAAGCATGCACGAATCGATCAATCGCGGATCTATATCGCCGGGTTCTCCGGCGGGGCTATGATGACGTTAATAATGGTCGGCCGCTTCCCGGAGATATGGGCGGGGGCGCTGGCGTGGGTGCCGGTGTATGATCTTGTAGATTGGTACCGAGAGACCAAAGGGAGCAGGCATGACTACTCGGGACATATCGAACGTTCGTGCGGCGGTGTTCCCCGCGAAGGTACACAAGCGGGCAAGGAGTGCCGAAAACGCAGTCCCAGTATGTATCTTGCCGATGCACGGGGCAAGCGAGTGAAGGTCTATATCGCAACGGGAATACAAGACAATTTTGTATGTCCCAGCCATTCTCTTCGAGCTTTCAACGACTTGGCGGCGCCCGCCGACCGCATATCCAAAGAGAATATCGAATATATCGACAAACGGCATCGCCTGCCGCCTCAGTTCTCCGGCACTTTCGTAGATAGCTTGTATGCCGATGCAGGGATCGAGCTATTGTGGGAAAAGACTTCGGCGAATGTAACCCTGAAAATTTACGAAGGCAAGCATGATGTGATATATAACGCCGGACTGCTTTGGCTCAGCGGACGGCGCCGGTGAAACCGGCATTGGTGGACGGCAAAAAACCTAATCGCTACAACAGAGGATTTGATGGAGTATTGTACTTTTAAAAAACGATTACCACGAGTAGCAAATTTATTTGCCGCAACGGTCCTGTGGGGAATAAGCATCTGTACACCGTCCGCTCGGGCGGCCGAAAATGACACAACTCTCGAAAGTCGTTTGGTACGCCTGGGCTTGGTAGATGCGCAAGCGTTGGACTCGACAATTGAAGTAGCGCTGAAATATGCCGATACAACAAATTTCATGAAAGAAAATGTTTATGGGGGACTGACAAAATGCTTTCTGCAGCCCGAGGCGGCCAATAAGCTGGTAAAGGCGAGTGAGTACCTTCGCGCGCGCCGTCCGGACCTTCGTCTTCTTGTGGTAGACGGCGTACGCCCTCAGCGAGTGCAGAGAGTGATGTGGGATATCGTGCAGGGGACATCTATGCAGCGGTATGTCGCCAACCCGCGGTGGGGGTCTATGCACAATTATGGATGTGCGGTTGATGTGACGTTGGTTGATAGTTGCGGGAAGCGCCTTGATATGGGAACGCCCATGGACTATTTTGGGGCGTTGGCCCAACCACGTCTCGAAAAACGGTTTATGGAAGCCGGCAAGCTCACCGCGAAGGAGGTATCCAACCGCCGGCTTTTGCGGAGCGTTATGCAAGAGGCCGGTTTTCATTCGCTCCCAATCGAATGGTGGCATTTTAACGCATTTGAGAAGGATTATATCCGCAAGCACTATGCAATTATTGAATAAAACTCATGGCTGCATAGAAATCAATTTGACATCCTGTTGAGTAATTGAATCAATGCGAGTTACGGCCAAAGCAATATCCATTTTCGGATTCCACATTGGTGAAATTCCGAATTTTCGGAACATGCCAAACCTTTTTGCCTTTCTGTAAAGATGCTCGGCGGCTCGTTGTTATACTCGCCGAATTGAGCGGAGTCGAAATGTCGAAGGGAGGGGTGGGTCGGACGCAAGGCGTGAATAGCGGCTCATTTTGATACCGGCTCTAAGTTATGTGTTCTTTTTCGAAATTTGAAAACAAAGCGGCTGTGAGCATTGGATAAACCAAAAATTCTAAGTGGAGAAGATCTTGACCGCATTGCCCGAATAATGGACAGCTTTATTCGCATCCCGGGTACCCGCCGGCGAATCGGTCTGGATGGGATTATTGGAATAATACCCGGTATTGGCGATACGATAGGGGCGGCCATATCTTCATTTATTGTGATTACAGCCGCCCTCAATGGTGCCCCTTTTTGGGTTTTGGCCCGTATGGTTCAGAATCTTGCCGTTGAATGGGCGGTGGGTCTAATCCCTTTTGCGGGGGATCTGTTCGATTTCGCCTGGAAAGCCAACAATAAGAATGTTAAGCTCTTTAGCGAGGCGATGCGGGATCCGCGCTCTTCTTCTCGGAAAAGCGCGGCATACACTATTGGAATGAGCCTACTTGTCGTAGTGGTTTTAGGGGCGCTGTTCTTCGGGGTCCTTCTGGCGCTACGCTGGATATGGGGATTTGTGGTCGGTTGAGCGGGTGCGGCGTGTGGCTTAGGTCTTTACTGTCAATCTGTTTGATAGCTCTTTCGGCGTTGTTTCCCCTCTTAACGCTGCAAATATGGGAGTTCCGCGTAGTGCGAGCCCGCAAGCCGTTAGCGATTATCCTCAAACAGATCCAAAAATCGATTCTCGTAAAGATCGTAGAGGTTCCATCGATCCAGTACTCGTTTAAGTTCCGGGGCTTTTGAGCGGTCGTTTTTCACTTCATCAAAAAGCCGTTCGATACGATCCATGACATATTTGGGAATATCTTCGCCGTCCATCGAAGGCTGTTCTTCCTCCATCTCCGGCAGATGCTCTTCCGGCTGAGACGAAAAGAACTCACGGATTCTATCTTCAATTTGCGCAAATGCTTCATCCGCAACCAGAGCTTCTTGCTGCAATTCTCTCGTGTCCACGTCGATAATCCCCAGACGGCCGAGAGATTCAACAATGGAAAGAGCGGCTCGGGGGCAGGGTAAATCGGCGGCATAAGCGGGTATACCCGCCAGAAGACAGACTGCATCGATCCCTCGAGCGGCCGCAAATCCTATTAAAAGGCCGTTGGGGCCGGCGATTGTTCCATCGGGCATTGCGGAGAGACCGGCTCGCTCGAGGTCGGGCGCCAGCTCCGCCCTGCTGCATGCGTAGAAAACACGCGTTTCTTCGGAGTGGCTGATCGGCTGTGGCAGCCCCGCCGCAGTATAGATTCGGTTGGCTTTGAAATCGTGTGCGACGTTTAGAATCGCACGAATTGACTCAACGTCGGCTTGCGCCCCTACATGGGCATTGCTTTCGAAAATTACCAAGTCCGGGTTGTAATGATGATGGAACACACTTCGAGGGGCGTCGGGAAACCGAACGGTACCGCTCTGCACAAGTACCGATTCAGGAATGATAAATCGGCTTAGATCAAGATGGCCGAATGGCTGAGCATCAATTCTTTTCCGAAGGAAGTCAATGGCCTGAATGGCCACATTTCCCGCGCCGGTCCATGCCGCCAGCATCGAAGGTGGGGATTTGAAATGGGTCCCGCGCAATAGCTCCATAATTACATTCCTTTGGGCCGAGTGCCTTTCAAAGTAGTTGAGCCGGCCGATGATATCGGTTTCGTGCGTTTCTTGTTTTAAATGGACGGGCTGAATCGCATACTGCTTTCATGGCTTTGTTTGTCTTCGTTACTTCCTCTGGTGCCGTACATCAAGGTATGCGCGTTGTCACGCTGAAAAAGGGATTAAAAAAAGTTCATTCTATCCGTCTGCCTCTTAACGAACTGCTCTAATATCGCATTGTTCCCTCTCTGATATAGCCGCAATTACTGTGCCGAATAATGGCGCGGGGCGCCTCAAGTAACGATTGGGAGGATCGGTTGGCATTAGGCTTGCGCGATCACGTAGTTTTCCACCCTAAAAGCCCTTCGCTAATTCGTCTCAATTAGTAATATGGAGAGGAAAGGTGAAGGTAGTCGACGGAGAATGCATTACTTGGCAAGCATCTCATAATGCTGATGTCGGGATCGACGGGAAGGGAAGGGATATGGGATCAAGGAAGGGTGCTGACGGGTTCTCGGACTCGGAGCCGAGAGCGCCGGGACCGGAGCGAGGGGTGGTTACGCTTGTTCGTGAGCTTATGGGTCATATTGGCCGCCTGAGTTCACTCGAACAAGAGCTTGCGCGAAGAGAACAAAAAGGCGTGGCGTTGTCATTGGCTTCCGGTGTTGCTCTTCTCGTGCTGGGAGGCATCCTCGCGTTTGCCTCATTGGTTGTATTGCTGTTCGGCTTTGGTCTGCTGATTTCTTTTCTGCTCGAAGCGGCGGGGGTTCCTCGCGAACATGCCGCCTGGTTGGGACCGATAGTTGGAGGGGCGCTTGGTATTCTGGGAAGTGGAGTCTCTCTTTACGGCGGATTGGCAGCATCAGGCAAAATAAAGAAAGGTTTCCCCAAAACATCCCAAACTCTCAAAGACACTATCGCATGGATAAAAAGTGGACTGCGCCGGAAGGAGCAGACCGATGCATGAGGAGCAAGATTTACGTTCGAGACAGAGCAATAATCATTTGACTAACGAAGAGATTATCACGGCGATAGGCAAAACCCGGAACGAGATCGCCGATGTACTCGTGGCGTTACGGCGGCAATTACG
>WJJU01000856.1 GCA_014729595.1 Chitinivibrionales bacterium | reverse complement strand
GTGCAAAGCTTGTCGTATCTTCCCTCCGAAGGCGCAATCAGGTATCCACCGCTTGCGACGGCGCGATGAAGCTGCCGGCGTGTCGCCATATAACACCCGGAATGCTCATTGGTTAACCGTGCCGTCCGGAAATGTCCGTAGGTTTGCACCGAATCCGGCACCCAGTGAAAATGCGAGTGTATGGTCGAATAGCTTCGGCGCCCATCCCCGTCTAATTCATAACGGATAAAGCCCGCGATTCGCGTGTCGGGGAGAACCGCCGAAACTTCCATGAATGCATCGACCGCCTCCCGTGTAATCAGCGTGTCATCCTCACTGTAAATGAAAAGGTCATACCGGTCCGCCCGATCGGCGAACACTTTCTTGTGGGCATGCGGAAGGGACCACGGGTCCTTTTCGGGAAGACCCATGCAAACCTCGACGTCTTCCCCCAACGACTTGGGGATATTCGAAAAAACGCACAAGTCAACTTTGTGCGGCATACGGCGATACTCATGAAGTAAACGCCTCAAATACCATTGGTTTTTTGTGCCGAAATTGGCTATGCCAACCAGTATTTTCAAATCGCTGCGTGACATAAAACGCTCTCATTCCTCTGTTTTGTTCCGTCCCCGACGGCCGCGTCACACTCCCTACGTCACTTTGGCGCCGAAAAGCCGGGCCTCCCCCCCGCCGTTTGCGCATTTTACAAAGGGGAACGTATGGCGTTACGCCCCGCCGTCGCATCCCGGTCGCGGATACGTAGACGTTCGGCCGAAGCCACCAATTGTCAAACATGTTTCAATCAAGAGGTGGCGCAATTTATATGCCGGCGCCATGGGCGGCATACCATGCAGTCACAAAGAGTAATCAATCTATGCGAATGCCGTGCAATTGAAGCGCGGGGAATAGCGACCTACACCGAGGCTTCGGGTCGACGTTACGGAAGAGGTTTTACGGAGCCGCGCCGAACCACGTGCGGCCTGGCGGGCAAATGCCCGGGAGGGTTCCCGAGGACCGTCGGATCTCCCCGCAAGAAATGAAAGGCGGTACGACCCAAGTTGTCGAAACCGAAATCTATCGTTGTCACCGGCAACGGTTGCGGCTCCCGATAATTATCGAACGACAAAAGCGAAAGCTCGCGCCCCAGTGGTTTACCGGCGGCACTAATCCACCGATACAGATCGCGGGCCGCGGCGTCGTTGGGCGCTACTATCGCCTGAAGATCGGAATGTTGCAGCAGATACAAAAACAGTGGCGTAAAGTACAAAAAGTGCTTTTGGGCTTCGGAAGCCGTCTCGAGCGGCACGGTTGCTCCGCCGGACAACGCGATACGAAACAGCGATATGATGCGTGTAACCGTCGAATCGTGGTCAATCGAAAGCCCGCGGGGTTGCACCAACTCTTCGATTGCGTCCAAATGGTCAAGGAAATGCTCGATCGCCTTGGTAACCGGCGAAGTCTCCTGCATGAATCGTGCCACGATGTCACGCATTGCGGGCGTATCCAGGCGCCCCCCAAGCCGCTCGAGAGCCGGCGGTATTACAAACTCGAAGCCGGGGCACACCGACGGAGCAATACGTTGAAGTCGCTCACCACGAACACGTTCCCAACCTCCCCATCGATACGCGCAGCCATACCCGGCTTTCCGGTGACCGAGCCGAGCAAGAAAATCAACCGCCAATCGGAGCGCGGCGTCTTCATCAAAACGGCAGTGCAAAAACAGCTCATGCTCCTTCATTCCTTTTATCTTCTCGCGGCCGTAGCGATCAAACCATACCACCGGCCGTCCAAGACCAATGCACGTCTCAAACCACTTGGTGAGACTTGGAATGTCGGCCAATGTCGCGGCGATTAGCGTTCCGCGATAGCGATCACCGAGTTCGCGCGCGAACGCCGGCAACCCTTCAAGACCAACAGCCGAACCGTCATCATTTAATCGGCTGTTAGGTGCCGCCGGCATAAGCATAAATCCGTTCCGCTCCACCTCCTCATTAAAAGAGCGACAAAAACTCGCCGTCCGCTCCTGTTTCCCAAGATGGTTCCAGGAGTTTTTGTGAGCGCCTACAACAAGCATAACCGGTGGATCCGATGGGAAACGCTCGAGGCTTACCAGAGGTTTCGCCCCAACAATCCAGGAGTGATTCTCATGACGGACTACTTTTTCTTCGGCCAGAATCTCCAATGCGGCATACAGTACCTGACAAGGTACGTTATAGTGATCGCTAAGACGACGGACCGATGGAAGAGCCGAATCCACCCCAAGCTCGCCGCTGCGAATGCGTTCTTCCAGCATCCGCGCAATTAGAGCCGCGCATTTTCCGGACAGCGCTTCCAAAGAAAGCGTTTCGTCGCGCCCTACCACCCGAATGTCGTCATCCGCTTTCATCGCAATAACTCCGTCATTGCACAAATAGTCCAGCGCTATTTCCGCTGCGTGCCGAGAAACGTTGTTTTCGCGACACAGCTCGGAAACTGAGCCCAAACAAGTAAGAGAAACATCCTCTTCAATACGAGCGGAGAGAGCCTTGATAAGCGTCTCTATGGCGGAGCTTTCCATAGTATGTCCCACAACATCCTTTCGTATTTTTTTTGGCCTTCCCATATCAATATACTGCATCTCTCTCTATCGCCTCAAAATGCCGTCGGCGCTGTCATTATAAAACCAATCGGGACCGGGCACGGATAATGAATCCACCCTCAAAGCTACGCTCTTAACACAAGAACTAAGAATCCCGCCCCCTTGGGTTTAGCGCAAAATGTGGAAAACTCATGCATTTACCGATTTCACAACAACGGCGGCACGGAAAAGGGCCGCCGAAAAGATGTCTTCAAACCTGAGACAAGGCATCGGCAGGTTTGTGACGCACCCGCGCGGCTTGCGATATCATATATCCGCTTGGCTCGGCACGGAATTCGGCGGAGGACCGTGGCGCGCCGCCATGATCATGACGCGGAGCTGAGCGCCAACAGATTGATTAGCCGACGTACCCTTCGATCATAGGTGTGCCGTTCACTCACCAGTACACGCAACCTCTCGGCCAGCGATTTCCGGAAGCTTTCGTGTGCCAAATAATATGATATCTTGTCGCGAAACTCTTCATCCGTACCGAAAGTGCAGACCAAATCTTCGGGGAAAAGTTCCCGCAGTCCCGCCCTTCCGGCATCGACAAGCTGGAATGCGCCTGTTCCCGCGATTGCGAAAAAGCGCTCGTTCGGTGAGGTGGCTTCAATACGACGGCAATTGTGGTCCCAACAATGTCCGTGGCTGTCTTTGTGAAGATTCAGATTAACGGCGGCGGCGGCATAGTACCGCATGCTCTCCGTGGGATCAACGAACGAGTCGACCACACAATGCCGCAAATCTTCGTAATTGCGTAGACTCGCACGCCAAGTATCCGTTTGGGTTGCCCCCATTATCCGGCATTTGAAACCACGGAGAAAAGAAGCGTTACGATCAATGACCGAAACACGACGCGACCCGCGAAAAGGTGCGCCGATAAAACAGATCTGGGAAGCGTATTTTTCGGAGGGCCAACGGTCGAGTTGATGTCGAAGGTCGGCGGAAAAGCCAAACGGCAGAAAATGGGTCTGGGGAACAATTGTGCGCCAAAGATCTACCGCCGCCCGCTCCACCGTAAATATCCACTGAAACGCCGAGGCGATTTTGGCCTGAATATCGATATAGTAGGGATCATCGGCGTGCCATGCGGCGATAGGAACGCCGTGCTCCCGAAGACAATGAAAGAAACCGGGAAAGAGTTCATCAACGGCATAGCCGCTGAGTACTAGAAGACAATCGGGCTTCCATCGTATGATCTCATCTTGCAGGTAATCTCTATAGCCACTCATCACTTCGGCACGATCAGCCCCGCTGACACCGGCACGCCTCACCTCGGTGATCATATCAATTTCGCGCAGAATCACTCTCTCATGGCGACGCAAAGCTTGAGCAATATAGCGCTCCACATGAGCTTGGCCCCGCACGATTGAACTCTGTACAAGAAACAGTATTTTGATCATAATCTTCCCTGTCGATCAAATCCGCTCGAAATGGCCGGCTCACTCCACCACAAACCAGTATACAATAGCTCCGTGATTTTCAACAACAAAGTCGCCGGCATGAGCTTTGCTTGAAACAGCACCACCACTATCGCCGTTCAACCGCTGGAAGATATCGTGTAAGTTTCGGTGGCGGTGGCGAGGTAAAGTACTTTGAAAACACCGGGATACCAACACCACCCAAAAAGGAGGGCTGTATGAGGCTTATGAAAAGGATTGCGGGCAGTACGCTTACCATCGCGGCTATTGCGATATTGGCCGCTCGACCCGAAGCCGCGCTTCACACAGAGGCTTTTGAGTCCAACGACGTCCTGTCGGCGGCATGCGGTTGCGAGCCCGACGCCAAATGGCTTCAGAGTATGCTCGAAGATATTTCGGCGGCCGAAAGCGTTGAACAAGCTCGCAAAAAGGCGCTTGCCCCAACACGTGCCGCACGTACGGCATTGGCTCGCACCCGCTGGTTGGTTCCGTGGAGTGAGGATATTCGCGACGCGCATTCACGGCTGAAAGAATGCGAAAAGCGCATCGAGGACGCCGCGGATACCGACGCCGTCAGGCGCGAGTTCAACAATATGGTACAGCTCGCCTCGGCGGGCCGTGTGGACGCCTACTTAAACCAGGCTGATGTTCAAATCGATGATGATGACGCGGGAGGATGCGATTATTCGACGGGAGAGATCATCGCCATCGTTATCGGGTTTATACTCGGTATAATCCCGGGCATCATTCTTCTTTTTGTATTGTGCTAACGACCGAGTCCGGTGGCCTTCGGTTTTCGCGGCCCCCATTTTTCCGCACCCCTTTCACCTATGGAAAGGGGCGCGGGAATACAGCCGCGCCGGCTTTTTGCGTCTATGTCTCTTCATATCAAAGCATTGGATGTCCGGCTACATGAGTGTCTCAGTGTCCGAGGGTGGCACGACGAACGATTGTTCGCATTCAGTTTGTGAACACTACCGCGACGTAGCCCGTTGATGCTC
>WJJU01000855.1 GCA_014729595.1 Chitinivibrionales bacterium | reverse complement strand
TCACGGCGACAGAGAAGATTTCGCCGATCCTGAGTGGGTGCATCGTGCCGACAGACCGTATGATCCCGATTTGAGCGCCGAAGGCATCCGGCAAGCGCGAGCCTTGGCTCGAGATATTGCGGATGAATCGATAGACTATTTGTATAGTTCTTCTTTTCTTCGTGCCGTCCACACCGCTTACCTTTGTGGGCAGGTGCTTCATTTGCCGATTCGAATTGAAGAGGGTTTGGGGGAACGCATGGCCGCGGAATGGTTCAGTCACCGTCCCCGCACGCGATCGGTTCAAGAGCTGAAGGAGCGGTTCGATTCGGTCGATTCGAACTATGTTTCACTTGTCCAGCCTGACTTTCCCGAGGAATACGAGCAAACCACCAAGCGGTTTGCTCGTGCCGTCGAAGTCGTGCTTCGGCAAACACGGGGGACCTTACTGATTGTCGGGCATGGCGCCACTTATCACGGGGTCGCCTCGGCGCTGCTCAAACGACATTTCGACCCGCAAGTCGATCCGGCATCGCTCTCTCGTTTTGACTTAAACGACGGGGTTTGGAATTTGACATACCATAATAAAACATCGTTTCAGGGTCATGAATAAGCGCGGCTCGGGTATGCGAATTTATCGGCGATACAAGGTCATCGGTTCGGTAAACGGCGTTCAAAAGCTGTTCATTTCGTTTTGCATTTTCGTTGTTTTGGGGTGCAAAGCGGAGAACGATCCGGCCGAGGGCTCGAGAACCGGGCGTTCGACGGAAGAGAAGCTTATGCTGTATTTGCCTACTTGTGAACCACCTTCGAGTGCATGTGTCGGACAAATCGATCCGCTTCAACTGACTACCCGCTTACCGCTGCCGTTGTTGCTCGATTCGCTGGGCGCGGTGCTTAGTCGATCGTTTTTTGCTGATTACGGCGATAGGCGTACGGATGTGCGGTTCAAAATTTATTCAATAGAAGAGATTGCCACGCCTTCGGGTGTATTGAGAGTAGCGGTTATTGATATTATTGATACGGCGGAGATTGCCATGCGCACTTTTTTTCAGGGTTCGGCGGGGGCGTCGGCGACTAAAAGCGTTCTAACGGCGAATTTTTTCCAGCCGCAGTTACGTAAACCTCTGTTGGCGGGCGCCGTATTTCTTTACAACGGCGATACCATGACCGAGTTGGCTCACCTGGATCTGAGCGGGATTCAAACCCCGAAAGGCATCGATCCACGCGTAGAAATGCTCATGCGTCGTCATCAACCGGAGACAAGTTAATTTTTACCAGTTAAATTGCTCCTCGAGAGCGATTCGTATTCCTCGTTCTTCGAAATCCGCTCGCAGGCGATCGTCGCTCGAAGGATCGACCGGTCGGCAGAGGTCCCAAAGTATCGTTGTCCTAAATCCCTCGGCAACCGCATCCTGCACCGTCCATCGCACACACACGTCGCGTGCCAAGCCGCAGACATAGACGGTGGTAACGCCGCGATCGCGTAGGTAGCCCGCCAGTCCGGTTTTGGGCCGCCTGTTGCCGGGGCCCCAGTTGTTGCGGAACCCGCTATAGGAATCAACATGAAAAGCCGTTCCTTTCCGCATAAAGGCGTCGACATACTCCCAGGGTAGCGATGGGTGAAGTTCCGCGCCCTTTGTTCCCACCACACAGTGATCCGGCCAGAGCGTCTGTTCATAGCCGTAGAGTTCGATGGTTTGCAGCGGCTTGTGGCCCTCATGCCGGCTTGCGAAAGAAATATGGTTGGGCGGATGCCAGTCCTGAGTAGCCACTACCGTAGCAAACCGACCCGATTTCATCGCTCGGTCTACGCCGGGAAGAATGTGATCGCCCTCCGCGACCCCCAATGGGCCTCCGGGCAAGAAATCAGGCTGGATATCAACCAAAATAAGCGCGGAGGTGTCTCTTGTTACCTCGATTTTTTTATGAGCCATTATCGCCTCCTCTGCGTATAATATCTATACCCACACAAATGGAGCAGGTTTTACAGCAAGCTGCGTACCATGATTAGTGGTTCTCGGTAATTCTCCATTTTTTCAGCCTTAGGCCCGATCCTCTTTTTCTTTGGCGTTTTGTTTTAGCCTTTGGTACGTCTCTTGCAGGGGTAGCCTCCATTCAAGCGAGTGGCGGCGAACGAGCATCGCCCCGGTCGAAAGGAGAATTGCCCTGATGTCCACCAAAAACTTGGAGAAACTATTCGACCCCGCTTCCATCGCGGTCGTTGGTGCGAGCAATCGTCCCAATAGTGTTGGGTATATCGTGTTCAACAACCTCATTTGCTCTCATTATCAAGGAGTTGTTTTTCCGGTCAATCCGAAGCACGAAAGCGTTCAGGGGGTTCAGGCTTTCCCCTCGGTGCTTTCGCTGCCGCGCAGTGTTGATATGGCGATTCTCGCCACCCCTGCTCCGACGGTTGCCGGTTTGGTGGAAGAGTGTGGAAAGGCCGGCATCAAGGGCGTCATCATCATAGCCGCCGGTTTCGCCGAGATGGGAGCGGAGGGGCGCGAGGCCATGCGTCGAATCGACCACATTCGCAAGCGGTTTGATTTGCGAATAATGGGCCCCAATTGCCTGGGGGTTATTCGACCGCGTAATGCTCTCAACGCCGGTTTTGCCGCGAGCGGCGCGAAACCGGGAACGGTGGCATTCATATCGCAAAGCGGTGCGCTCGGCACCGCTATTCTTGACTGGGCGCAGGCTCGCGGCATCGGTTTCAGCAATTTTGTGTCTCTGGGGAGTATGATGGACGTGGATTTCGGGGATCTCATTGATTTTTTCGGGTCCGATCCACAGACACGAAGCATTTTGCTCTATATCGAATCTATTACCGATGCGCGTCGTTTTTTAAGCGCGGCGAGGGGATTTGCCATGAGCAAGCCGATTATCGTGGTGAAATCCGGTCGTGTGGCCGAGGGCATGAAAGCCGCGGCGTCGCATACCGGGGCTTTGGCGGGGGAGGATGCCATATACGACGCGGCATTTCGTCGTGTCGGCATTGTTCGTGTCGACCGGGTCGCCGATCTTTTCCTTGCCGCCGAAACGTTGGCGATGCAGCCGCTCCCTCGGGGTAACCGGTTGGTGATCATAACC
>WJJU01000854.1 GCA_014729595.1 Chitinivibrionales bacterium | reverse complement strand
TGACGATACATTTGAATTTCTTGCCGAACACCGTCGACAAGCGCTTTTCCCGGCCCGCCCGACATTTTGGCCTCACGATACACCCAAGCATCCAGGGCAATGACATATTGGTCACAGAGAGCGCCGAATCGATAGCTCTTCGCCATGAGGTTACCCAATGCGATGCACAGCGCCATGCGCTTACCGGGGGTGTCGAGTGATTTTCGTTCATCACAGATCGAATACTGGCTCGTTATCGCCTCTGACAACGATGAAGGTATTTTCCAAATCTCAAACAACTCGGCGACGATATCGGTATGCGATATACCCAGCAGATTAATCGCCGCATCATTGAAACTTGTCCCGCGATCAGTCGTCAATGCCAGGATTTTCTCAAAAACCGTCGGAAAAAATTCATCGAATAACAGAAGGCCGAAATCGTGGAGCAGTCCACCCAAGAAAGCCTCTTCGGCGTTAACCCGTCCCAGCCGGCGTGCGATACGCTCGGCGAAAAGCCCGGTTGCCAGAGAATGGTACCAGTAGTCAATACGATCGTAGCCGGCGCTGTTCGACTCATCGTCAAAGAGTTCCATGACGGCCATTCCCATCACGATCCGCTTGGTTTCCCGAAAACCGATGCGCACGATCGCATCCCGTATCGAATTGATTCGGCGATTGGCACTGGCGAAAAACACCGAATTGGAGACCTTCAGAATATTGGTCGCGATAACCGGATCGGCTTCGATCTCCTTGGCAAGATCGGCCGCCCCCCCTTTAGAGCTTCCGGTAATTTGCAGCACTTTAGCCACCGTAAAGGGGAAAGCCATGAGGCCGCATATATGCTTGACAATAAGCTCAATCTTTTTTGTGGCGAGAGTATCGGGATCCAAAATGAGCGCGATATCCTGCTCTTTTTCTTCGACACGGCATTTTCCGGCCGATAATTCTATAGATTTGTTTTGTTGCTTAAGACGCATCGAGATAACTTTTATCAGTTGCGAAAACTTAAGCGGGCGTTCCAGAAAATTTTCGACGCCGGAGCGATGCATGCCACGCTTCAGCGCCGGATCGGTTTGATCTCCATAGGCTATGACAGGGATATGCTTGGTTTTGCGATGCTGTTTGATCAACCGGGCGAAATGAAGTTGCTCGCTGTTGATCTTGGGCATTTCCATTAGAATCACGTCGGGCGCGTATTGGAGTGCTTTTATGTAATTGGAATAGGTGGGTTTTGTTAAAAGCGGTTTAATGTGTGACTGCTCGAATGCCATTTTGAGGATCTGGGTCTCCCGGGAGTTCTCGGTCATCATCATTAGAGTTATCATCGGGGTATGCTCCCAAACCCAGCCGTACCATATAGAGAGAAAGGAACCGACAGCCGGTAGCCTCTAAAAGTATACCATAGCCGGGTAGCGGTGTCCACCACATTGGCTCAATTATTCCCCCCGACGCTCATCGGCCCACAAGAGAACAAGCCCAATCAACGTAACCAGAGCTAATCCCGCGGCAACGAGCAATGTCCCCCGCGGAGGACATCGCCTTTCGGAATCCTCCCGACTCGGTTTCCGGGCCGTCTCGGCCGCATCAAAGTGTTTTTCGGTATGTCGGAGAATCTTGTCCGCCAGCACCTCGTTGATATTCCCCGAAAAAACCTGTCCACCTTTGTCTTCATCCATAATTTCTTCACCTGCGTTTGCCGGATGAGCCGAAGCTCACGCCGCTCCAAAGGAAAATGAGTCCACAATTGTAGATCCGCTGATTAGTGGGCGGACATACCACCGGGTCGTTTTGACGGGACATAGCTGCACCGTTCATGGTGATTCTTGTCGTTCCCGGTTCGCCCGCGCTTCCTCCCGACGAGCGAAATAGCGCTCACGGGCCTCATCACTCATCCGCTTTCGACGTTTTTCGAGCATGGTTTCCCAGACCTTACGCTCATCAAGGTCAAACAACTCATGCATGATTTTGAGATAATACGCCGCCCCCTTGGAATATAACCGGTGTAAAAATAACGTTTTACCCTCGGTCACCAACTCATCGAAAACCGAATCCATGGGAATCGCCGTTTGGGTCACCCTCCCGGGGAAGAGCCTGTGGAGAGCCGCAATGAATGTATTCTGCCGTTTTGTGGCACGATAAAAATTGGGAATGATGCGTGTAATCGGCGGTGCGGACGGATAGGTTTCTTTGAGTATTTTTTCCATCTCCGCTAAGCCGTCCACGGCAAATTGTCGCAATTCGGTGGGTACGAATATCTCATTTGAGGCGTGAACCGCTGCCATTTGAAGCATTCCCAGGCCCGGAGCGTTGTCGATCAACACAAAATCGTAGAATCGCCCCAGACCGCAAGCAGCCAGACATCGTTGCATATACGATATATCCTTCACATCGCCCTCCGACAAACCACTCGACGAGGTGACGATGTGAACGTTGCCGATTCCGGTTTTCCGCACGGATTTCAGGAAAGTTGCGGCGGCCTCATTATCTCCCGCCTTATAAACATCTCGAAGATTCGGCGAACATATACCCGTTCCCACCAGACTAGAAAGATTGTGTTGGCCGTCATTGTCGATTAGCAGCACCCGATACCCCGACAGCCCCAAGGCTTGTCCAAGGCAGCCGGTAAATGTCGTTTTTCCAACACCGCCCTTGTGATTCACTATTGATACGATTTTCATACTATTGATCCAAGCTCCCCGGCAATGTATCTTATTTCAGTGTGACGTCGGTTATCCGCCGTCGGGGTTTTTGTTTTTATTTAAACAAAAACCACAAGGCGGCGGTCACGCTCTCCCCTCGCCATAAGCATTTGACGAGCATTGCGAAATTGTCAGGCGAGCGCAACAGCAAAAAGTAATTACGGCGAAAGCCATAGAAATTTAAAAATAGACGATGCAGAATTCCGCTACAGAACAAGAAACACGACATTACCTCCCTCCCCGGCCGCCGTCATTGACATTGGTCTTGCACGGCCAAGTATCGCCGGTGCCGTCTTTTGCTCACGCTCTTCGCCTGGCCGTTGCATCTAATGGAGCGTTAGAGATTGTCGACCTGCGCAACGCCCGAAATGGTTCGGACGTGCCCAGTGTCCAAAAGACATTGGAACAATGGCGCCTTTTCCCTGATCATTGCGGTCCAGGAGAGAAGAAGACATTGGGCTTGAGGGTTAAAAAGACACGCGAGCAGGGTCAAAGCCGGAAAGAAATCGGCAAACGGCTGGACAACGATGCGCCGGACCTGTTGGTGATAGGTACGCAGAGCCGTCGGCGTATAGGCCACCTCTTTGGGCAGGATTTCGCCGAACACCTGGCGCACTCGCACAGGCAAACAACCCTTTACCTTCCCACGGGCGTTCAACCGTTCGTCGACCCGAAAACCGGCCGGCTGTCGCTTGACTCTATCCTCGTCCCGGTGGCGAACACCCCTCCGATTGAGCCCACGTTTGCGTTTCTGCGACGTTTGCTGACCTTTTTGCCCGAGATTGACCCGACCATAACCGGCCTTCATGCCGGCGACCTGTTTCCGTA
>WJJU01000853.1 GCA_014729595.1 Chitinivibrionales bacterium | reverse complement strand
GAGTAATTCACCCGAAAAAATTAATCAATGCCTGGCCTCGATATCCCTAAACGGCAAGCGATCTTCGCCGCAAATGAGGGTTCGGATCGCTTCTGCTTGTTGCCCGCCGCACCGGCCGGCGTCGGCGCAAGCCGCGAAAGTCACGAAATCAGCCGCCTCCCGCTTGTCTAACAGTCCTCTAACAATCGCCGATTTCACACACATACTGCGCATTTTTTTTTACCGGCGCACCAGCTTCATTCGAACCAATTACTCGCGTAACGGCACATTTCAAAAAATGCCTTGAACATCGCCGCGCACATCAACGAAATTAAACCAAGGAATGAAAACTACATTACACGTTAAGGATTTGCATAGTGTCAACATATTGAAATGTTAGTGATACGACGGGCAAATGCAAGGCAGGCAATTGTCAACCTTTCGGATTTTGCGCTATGATAAGCAATCCTAACATTAGGGAAATATAAGTCTCATTTTCCGTTAACAATTTCGGTCGACAGTGGCGGGAACCCGCCCATAAAACGCCGCTTCAGCGGTACCCAAGACGGTGTGGATTTCATACCGCCGCGGGAGGGTAGGGGCAATGCACCGCATGGTGAGCACCCCTTCTCACAACTGTCGCTAAAAGCGCCTTCTTCCGGTTTCATTCAAACAAATGCGGGGTGCCGCTCATGGGGGGAAGGTGTATCGAGAGCGGTAGCAGCTTTTTGGCTCTTTTTCTTGAGAATGAAAACGTGAGTTGAAAGTGAAGGAGCGTCGGCTTGATTCAGCCGTTTGGTGCTCCGAATTATTGGCTAATAGATCATTCTGAAAACCACGCTCGAAGAACATTGCGGGGTTTGGCGCCGCCGCCGGCTCCCGCGGACGCTATAGTGTCGTAAGTTATGTGAAATCTCAAACAGGGTGGGAAGTTATCATGGAAGAGAAGATCAGGAGCTATATCGAGGAAAACTTGCTTGAGGGCTCTGAAACTATAGAATCCGATTCACCGCTTTATACCAGTGGCCTCTTGAGTTCGATGGCTCATTTGAAATTGATTAATTACCTGGAGTCCACATTCGACATCTCGATTCCCGGCGACAAAATCAGCCTAGACAATTTCGACACGCTTGGACAGATCGCGGGATTCACCAGGCAATTGAAAGAAAGCGGCGCAGCTTAGTTTCGTATGGAATCAGCAAGGACAATGACAAATGGAATTCGACTTTAGTTCAGAGCAGAAAGCGTTCAAAAAGGAAGCCCGCGAATTCGCCGAGCGGGTTAGCCGGGGGGACATACTCGAGCGAGACAAGGAATGTACGTTCTCCAGGGAACTATGGGATGAGTACGCCAAATTCGGGGCGATGGGAATTACCGTTCCCGAAGAGTATGGCGGATTGGGGTTGGACTTGTTGACCGGGGTGGCGATCATGGAGGGATTCGGCGCCGGGGCGGACGACCACGGTTTGCTGTTTTCGATAAATGCGCATATTTGGAGTTGCGTTCAGCCCATTCTCACGTTCGGTACGGCGGAACAAAAGGACCGGTATCTACGAGGGCTTTGCGAAGGGAAACTCATCGGTGTCCATGCCATGACGGAACCGTCTTCCGGCTCCGATGCATTCAGTCTGAAGGCGACCGCTGAGAGGGACGACGGCGACTATGTACTCAACGGCTCAAAGACATTCATTACGAATGGAAATCTCGCCGATTTGGTTTTGGTGTTCGCCAAGACAAAAAACGCACGTGGGGGCGAGGGTATTAGTTGCATAGTGGTCGAGAAAGGGACGCCGGGTTTCACGCCTTCAAAGAACATCGAAAAAATGGGGCTCCGCACCTCTCCCTTTTGCCAATTATTTTTCAATGATTGCCGCGTGCCGGCGCATAATAGGATAGGCGAAGAGGGGATGGGGCGCGTAATATTCTCCCATGCCATGGATGAGGAGCGAACGCTCATTCTTGCTACGCAGATCGGCGTCATGGAACGCCAACTTTCGGAATGCCTGCGATATTCCAAGCAGCGCGTTCAGTTCGGACAAAAGATTTTCAAGTTTCAGTCCATTTCCAACATTCTGGCCGAAATGAAAGTAAGGCTCGAAACGTCACGTCTGCTCCTGTACAAAGTAGCATGGAAGAAGATGCTGGGTAAGAATGCGACACAGGAATCGGCGATGGCAAAACTATACATCAGCGAATGCGGCGTAAAAAACGGCATGGACGCCATGCGTATCTACGGAGCCTACGGCTATTCCTCCGAATATGGGCTGGAGAGAAGGTTGCGCGACTCAATCGGTGGTCTGTTCTATTCCGGCACTTCGGGGATGATG
>WJJU01000852.1 GCA_014729595.1 Chitinivibrionales bacterium | reverse complement strand
GGTTCCGTAACTTTCATCATTTAGTCGATATTTTTAATTATTTTTTTCTTTTTCGACGATATTTCAAATCAGGCTTTATAGAAAGGTGCCGGCAATGATAGTCCCCCGGACGCTCAGGCTCCCCGCGGAACGCTCACTTTTTCTGTTTGGCCCACGCCAAACCGGGAAGAGCACTCTTATAGCCGAGACTTACGCAAGGCCTTCCTGCCTATTCTATGACTTGCTTAATTCCGAAGACTTCCGGCGTCTGTCGGCCCGCCCGGAAACGCTTCGACGGGAAATTCTTGCTGCAGCGGAGCTAAAGGAGGTAAAACATGTCATTGTCGATTGTATTGCCTCAATGAAAAAGGAATACAAACCTAATGAAGAAGACACTTACCATACATAGGTGCCAACGATATATCCAAGATGCATTTATAGCGGTGGGTCCCTTTCTGCTTGCCGCTTTTGGCTCGATTAGCTGCTCATCCTACAGTCTTCAAAAAATGCCGCTTGCAGTTACAGATATTCTAAAGGTAAAATACACGTGTTCAACACTACAGTCGGATTGGAAGGGCAAGCATTCTATTGTTGGAAGCATAAATGATACAAATGGCTTTGAGATTGTATTCTACTACTTAGATTATCCGCTTAGCCCTTGGGAAGAACTCCAACCAGTATATACAAATGCAAAAGATTCAATTGCTTACTTTGTCAGCAAAGCCGACACATCCGTTCCCCTTACCACATGGCATGCTGACAGAATCATATTCGCCAAAAGAGATCTAAAGTGTACCCATTGTGACCAGCAAGCAATCTCTGATGTCATAAAAGGGGAAATCCCGGCTGACATGAAAAACGACATCCTCACAAGCTTAGACAAATGGCTACCCAATGCGACGTATTCAGAAAGTGAAGCGTGGTACTGTACCTTGGCATAACTCACGACCCTTCCAGTCTGTGAATTCTATCAGGCCCTCAGAGACTTTATTAAAAAACCATATAGTGCCCAACGGTTGGCGGGAATGTGCAATGACATTTTTGATTTACCTCACGAGTGGATCAATGTATCAGAGAACATTTTAGCAAAGTATCAAGTGCGGCTTATATTACGGGAAATAGGCAAAGACTCATTGTACGCGGAGTTCGACCAAAAGCCCATGTGCTGCATGCTTTACAAAAACTATTGTAGCGGCGCACCCAAACTTTTTGTATCTTTCTTCTATAAAGAAGCCGACTGGGCATCAATATCCGCATTTATGGTCATAGTATATATCAGATTGATTACCGCGGACAAAAGTTTTTAGCAAAGCTGCCAACGCGAAAATGAATTCGGGAAAAGCCAATCCAGGGGGAAATAAACCACAGAGCACACAGAGAACACAGAGTAAAAAATTGGGGCCGGAAGAGGAATAAAATTAGTCCGGGGATAGTATAGTCGAGAAAACCGGTCGCTTCGCTAACTATGACGGGTATCACACTGATCCCACAATGCTGGACGAAGTTCTCAGTGCATCGCCTAAAACCTCACCCCCATCCCCTCTCCACGTGGAGAGGGGAGCAGTTTATGCCTTTCATGAGGCAAATATTCCCCTTTATAAAAATTCCAGCTCGCCTTCTCAAGGCCTGGGGAAGGGGTCCGGCTTCGTCCCGCTTCGCGGAACTACGCCGGGACATGCAAGGGGATGAGGCGGAGCCACGCAGAGGCAACTTCTTCTCTTCCTGCAAGCTTAAGAGCCGCTTTCAAAATGAGCTACTACTCAGACCGGCTACGAGAGTCTGTCTGCCGCGTTGCGTCTTCCCTCGTCCCGCAATGCGGGATCGGGGCATCGCCTCACCATATCGCCCTGGATATGCCTCGTCGGCGCGCCTCGCCTCCAGGCACTCTCGCTCGGTCTTCCCATACGCACCTCATTTTGAAAGCGGCTCTAAGAATGTAATGTGTCTTGTTACTTGAAGCTATCAGAAGTTTCTTCCTCGCCACGCAAAAGTGTACTCACAAAAATGCACCCCCAAAGCATTGCATCCGGCTCTGTGATAAGGTATACTTCTTTGCATGAAAACACAACTGCCCAATATCTACGACTACAATGATTTCCGCGCCTACCTGCGCGATTATCAGCGCGCGCGATTCTTATTCGATAAGCGGTTCAGCCGAACAGGAATGTGCCGCCTGTTGGGATTGCCCAATAGCCGCAGTTATTTCAACGATATAGTCAAGGGCAAGAAGATAACGGCGGCATATGTCGAGCGGTTTATTCGCGTTCTTGAGCTGGCGAATTCCGAAGCGACCTTTTTTCGGGCGCTGGTCAAATTCAACCAGGCCGAAAGCCCCGGTGAACGAGAACTCTATTTCGAGCAGCTAATACGGCTGAATCGCTCGCCCAAGAAAGTGCTCGATCGCCGCATGTACAAATATTATAAAGAATGGTATCACAGTGCGATACGGGCGCTTCTCGATGTCATCGATTGTAAGGGCGATGCCAAAACCCTTGCTCACGCACTCAATCCCCGCATAACGGTCCGTGAGGCGCGTCTATCAATAAAGTTGCTTCTGGAGCTGGGGCTGATCTCTCGCACTCAGGAAGGTTTTTTGAAACCGGTGGATAAGTGCCTGACCACAGGCCCCTATGTTCAAGATCAGCTCATCCGGCAGTACCAGCTTCAATGTCTTCAGGTAGCATCAACCGCACTCATCAATCAATCAAAACACCCTCAAATGTTCTCAACAAAACTGGTGAGCGTATCACCGCAAGGCTTTCGCCTCATCGAAAGACAATTATCAAAATTCCTTGGCGAAGTAAGCTCGATCGTGCACAAAGATACCGATCCGGCGGACCGTGTTTATCACCTGGACATTCAACTTTTCCCCGCATCACGTTTCGATACGCCCTCGACACCGCTCAAGAAACCGGATACAAATAATCATAAGCAAAAAGGAAAGGGAGCATGAAGAGAGCATCGTCCGCGCATAGCCGATTATCCTTAACCTTGTTTCTTATGCTCATCATTTTGATGATAGTAGTTTTTGGGCAGTGTACGTGTGTCAAGCGAGTGGCCGCAACCGAAACCGAAGCTTCCACCGGAACAATATCGGCCTCTATCCTTTTCGCCGACAGCAGTATCGCCCCCCATGTTCTCTACCGCGTTCACATCGCGGACACTATTAACAAACGGGTGCCGTTTCGAACCGGTATAACCAACGAAAACGGCAAAATCATTCTCGATTCCGTTCCAACCGGAGAGTATTTCGTAGAGATCGACTCCGATTCGCTTGGCGCGCTAGCATCGCTATTGGTTTACCCGGAAGGCGATACAACCATGACTATCGTGCTCGCTCCAAAAGCCTACATTATCGGCTGCATCCACGTTCCTTTCGCTGACCGCTTTATTCCTTTGAGGGGCGCGATTAACGAGATCGACCGAACCGTGAGCCTGGACTCTACCGGATTTTTCAGCATCGCGGTTCCCGCCTACGACCGCTACACGTTCACTATCTATATGGGTATCGGAAGCTCAACCACTAAGTGGATAGCTCTCGCACTCGATACGCTTGGTCCGGCAGACACACTGAATATAGGAAACATCTCGCTATTCAGCGGGAATGTTCGTGTTCGCGCAACATTAAAGCCCATGGTCGACACCATGCATACAGCCCGGCTTACGGTTCATGCCGATGACATGATGCCCTTGATTAAAGAAACAACCGTTACCGATAGTATCGCCTACCTTACCGCCACGACGATCCCAGAGGGGCTGGATAGGATTTTGACTTTAGAAATAACCGATGCTACCCGTACAACACGCTACCGATGGGAAGATACCACCGACATTTTAGCGGATAGCACTTACGAATTCACCCCCATTCTCATCCCCATGACGGAGGAGTAAACCGTATGGATACCCCTACAAGATCAACATTATTCATTGGCGCGCGGCTAGGCATCATGCTCGCTATGGTCGCGCTTATCACGGCCGCCGAACCATTCATTGAGCCCGATTCCATTCGCTCGAGACTAAAAACAACCGATGACATTACCGAGCGGGAAAAAACGCGGGATGATAATATTCTTGATGATACTCTACTCGCGATTGAAAAGATGCCCGAGCTGCTGTACGCGCCCCCTGTCGACTATCCTCCATCGCTGTCCCGTTGCGGTATTGAAGGCGCGGTACTCTTGGAGCTTCTTGTTACCGAGCGGGGTGAGGTGGATAGCGTAACCCTAGTTGAACCGCTTCACCCCGTGCTCGATTCTCTCGCGCGCGCCGCCGCTCTCAACTTGGCATTTCGTCCGGCCAAGGTCAATGACCTTCCGGTTGCCGTAATCATACTCTACCGGCAAACTTTTTCAATCGAAGAGATACTGGACTCAGTACCCGAGTTCATCAACCTAAGCGGAAGGATACTCGAAAGAGGAACGAGATCACCGATCAGTGATGTTGAGATTGGTCTTAGCTTTCTCGATACCACCGCCGATTCATCGCTGATCGTGCCGTTCTCTCGATGGCTCATGCGTATTAGCCGTATGGAAGGCCAGAAACTTGACAACCAGGTGCTTGTGACCGCCACCGATTCCGCCGGGCGATTCTCATTTAAAAGCCTGCCCGGATGCAGTGTTTCCGTTTCGCTTGTAGCGCCCGGTTACAAACCGTTCTCGGCCGCCAAGCGCATTTATCCGGACCAACATCGCTCCTTCACCTTCCGTATGCATCGCGAAGCATGCCACGAGTACGAGTTAGTTGTCTATGGCAAGAACAGCGAACAAGAAATCTGCCGGCATACCATAGAGGGCAATCAGGCGCGCGGTGTTGCAGGTGTAAATGGCGATGTAGTAAAAGTGTTGCAGACGCTTCCCGGTGTAGCGCGGCCGCCGTTCATTTTTGGCGATATGGCGGTACGGGGTGTCGATGGCGCCTTTACAAAGGTACTTATGGATGGATCACGGCATGCCGTACCCTTTCATATGGGCGCCTACAAGACAGCTTACAACGCCGAGTCGATAGCCGCTACCGCCTATTATCCCGGCGGTTTTGGGGCCAAACATGGCAATGCAATTGGGGGGATTATCGAGCTTTCGGGCCGTCCCGGCAGGCGCGACCGGTGGCACGCGCTGGTAGAAATCAATATGGTTGACGCCATGGGGCAAATTGAAGGCCCCGTGGGAAAATACGTTACCATTGTGGCCAATGCGAGAGCGAGCTACATCGACCGAATACTTACCGCGGTCCAGAACCACTCCCTTTTTGCTCTTCCCTACACTATCACCCCGCGATACCGTGATTATGCGGTTCGGACGGATGCCACATTCGAAAACCATCATATATTCGTTACCACCCACGGGCTAAAAGGTAGCATCGTGATGCAGTACCCGCAACTCCGCGGGGGTAGCGCCTCACTGGAGGGAAGCGGGAGCCGGCTCGATGGCGGTTGGCTATATCACCGTCTCACCGGCGCATGGGATTGGCGGATTTTTCCGGAATTGTCAAACAGCTTCCGGTACGGGTTCGAGTATGAAACCGATGATCTTGAGGGGTTTGGATTTTATACGTTCAAAGATGACGAGTATGCGCATTCATTCTCCGATATCGTGATGTGGGAACCGACCCGGCATCTCAAATTGACCGGGGGTATGCAAGCAGCAATGGAATCATGGGTAGGCGTGATGGGGCAAGCAGGAATGGACAGATCCATCAGCTACGACAGCATACTGTACCCAAATACGCATGCTTTCGGGTGCTTTGCCGAGCTGAGCTTCACGCCTATTGCCCCGCTCACATTAATCAATGGCATCCGCTACGATTACTTCACGCTTCTATCGTACAAAGGAGCCATGATTCCAGAGCTTTGGGATTATGCATCCACACGACCCAAACGGGGCCCCTCCGGTGATCCAAATTTCCGATCATCCGCTCGATACCGGCTTAACCCCAAGCATTTGCTCAAATGCGCCGTTGGAACTTACACACAGCTCCCCAAGCCCTATTATGTTCTTTACGAACCCACCGGTAATTCCGCCATGGGCACGAGCAATGCATCGCATTGGGTTTTAGGCCACGAATGGCAAATAGCCGATAACATCCGCACCGACCTGCAGATTTACTATAACAAGCTCTGGGACCTTCCTCGCGAACTCACGGCCGGGGAACGGGCGCTGACCGGAGAGGATTATACCGATGACGGCAAAGGGTTCAGCAGGGGTATCGAGCTTCTTTTCCGTCACGACCCCGCGGGCCGTTTTTACGGCTGGCTCTCTTATACACTCTCACAAAGCAGACGTTGGGATGCGGTACACACAAAACCGGTCCCCTTCGATCAAGACCAGACGCACAATGCGACAATCGTTGCGAACTGGCGGTTTGACCGATACTGGGACATAGGATTTCGCTGCCAATACACGACCGGTAATCCCATAACGCCCGTCATTGGCTCTTACTACGATGAACAGATGCATCGTTATGTACCGCATCAAGGAGAAACAAATGCCGAACGAATGCCTTTCCACTTTCAGCTCGACATACGCATTTCAAAATCATTTGCATTCAAAAACTGGCTTGGCGCGGTCTACCTCGATATCATGAACGCATCGTACCCGCTGTACCAAAGCCCACAGAGCTATGTGTACAATTTCGATCCCTACGACCATGTTAACGACCGCCCAGATAGAAAACCCGTGAGTCAGGTGATAATACCGTCATTGGGATTTCGAGGAGAATTCTGATATGGTAAGAGCATTTTTGCCTATGGCTATCGCGGAGCCGCGATTTCAGCGCACGCCGCCTTTTCTCGCCGGCTTGATGATTACGGCGCTATCACTTGTTACATGTTCCGATTTCCCCACCCGGTATGAACGCATTGAAAATAATCGGGTAAGCGTTTTGGATTTCGTGTACTGTAATTTAGCGGACACGACGCTCGCCGAAGGGGCGCCCGGAGACAGCATGAAACTGACCGCGTACTTTTCTGGCGAACAGGTGAAAAATATCAAGTGGTCGGTGTCATTCGATGTGGCTCGTGATGTTGCGGGCAATGCGGTTCCCTTGCGTGTGCAGCCGCTGAATTATGT
>WJJU01000851.1 GCA_014729595.1 Chitinivibrionales bacterium | reverse complement strand
GTACAGACCGATCCGCGTACCTACGAGAAGGTACACCGTAAACGTTCCTGTAGTCAGGCTTTTGGCCGAAGCGACGTCCAGCCTCCATCGCGGAATACCCGCTACCGAAAGGCAATTCACGGTCACCGGGTGAAACAGTGAGGCAAAATTGATTCGTTCGATTCGCAGTTTCTCCGTTTCAGCAAAGCCATTCGGCACCGCGCCTTCCTGCTCCCATACCGCATCGAATTGTGCGTTGCTGAGCGAAATACCCGGCGGATCGCCGTCGAGCGAGGATACCAGCACCATTCGCGCTTCAAGGGGAGGGGCCGAGGGAAGCGTTCCTTGCGGAAGCGGGCCGTTTTCAAAACGATCGGCTTGATCGTACGGCGTCCCACCAAGGCCGTTGGTGGGGCGTGAAATGAGACGACGCGTGCCGGCGCCTTTGTTTCCGACAATAGTAGCCGTCGGTATTTCGAGAAACTGTGCCGCGGCTATATCCCACTCCCCTACCGCGGTACCCGGTACGATATGAGTTTGCGCCGCGACTCGTCGAATACTTTGCGCAATCGACCGTAACGATTTATCTTCGGCATCGGCGAGTGCCCGTGAAATCCGACGCGAAAGGCTTGGTGTTATCGCCGAAGCCAGTATCGAGATAATCGCGAGAACCGCGATCATCTCCAAGAGCGAAAATCCTCGTTGGCCTTGCTTTATCACCCAAGCCCTCCCGACATCGAGAGTATCGGCAGGAAAACCGCCGCGGCGACAACGCCAATGACGCCGACAAGGATGAGGATAATGAGCGGTTCCATTATGCTAAACAATCGTTTGACTCGCCGCGGGACCTCTTCGTTGTAATATTCCGCCGCATGACGAAGCGCTTCATCGAGGTTGCCGGTTGCTTCGCCGACGGCAAGCATACGCAGCACGAGACCGCTGAATGCATCGCTGTTCTTCAGCGATTGACTCAAGCGCACCCCGTCCCTTACGTCGAGCATGGCCCGATTGAGATGCCGTGCATAGACACGGTTACCAATGAATGCGCCGCATAGTTCAAGATTCTCCAGTATCGAGATACCCGCCCGGTGAAGAACCGCGAAGTTTTGCGCGAAACGGGCCTGAATGATGATCCGAAAAAGACCGCCGAAAATCGGGAGGCTCAGCTTGTACCTATCGACAATCATCGCGAACGATTCGCTTCGGGTGATACCGATTTTGATGCCCACGGGAATAAGTATACCCGCGGCGATCCAATAATACCAGCTATGAACGGCCATGGCACTGAGTCCCATCACCGCGCGGGTTATGGCCGGCAGTTCTATCCTCATATCGGTAAGAATGGATGTTATTCGAGGGATTACCGACGAAAACAAGAAAAAAATGAAGCAGCCCAGAGCGATGACGATAATTATCGGATAGGTAGTAGCCTGCTTTACATCGTTAGCCAAGCGTTCGAGCCACTCCTGGTACGACCGCAGTTCCCTGAAGGCATTGGGCAAGGTCCCCGTTCGTTCGGCCGCACGCACGAGATACACAAATTCTCGCGAAAAAACCTTCGGAAACAGCGCGAGCCCCTCCGACAACGGCCGCCCGGTTTGTACACCGGTTTTCAAATTCCGCACCACATATCGGAAGTATTCGTTGGGAGTTTCTTCTTCAAATTCTTCGAGGGCGTCCGTAATCGGGAGTCCCGCTTCAGTCAAGGTAGTCATGTAGATACAGAACTCAATAATCTCACGTCGGGAAACCTTACCGCGCCGTTTTATTGAAGCGGATTTTCTCTTTTTACCGCCGTCGCCCTCCGTTATATTGACAACGATGAGCTGATTCGCTTCGAGCGATTTTTGCGCCTGCAGCTTGTCGGAAGCCTCTATCGCTCCTACCCGTCTACGACCGTGCGGGTCGATATGCGTATACGAAAAAGTGGTCATGTGCCGACAACCCGAATGATATCTTCGAGGCAACATTTGCCCGCGCGCGCCTTTTCTATTCCGTCATCGATCATAAAGCGCATCCCTGCCGTGCGAGCACCTTCGGTGATCACGGACTCATCGATATCGGTGCGCAGCGCAATATCTTTAAGGTAATCTCCGTGAAGGATCTCATAGACCGCCATCCGTCCGACATAGCCGCTTTGCAGACATAGCGAACAACCTCGACCGCGCATAAACGAATCGCCGGGCCGCATTTCAAAGTGGAGGCGTTCCGCATACCTATCGACGTCGGGCATGGGCGATTTGCATCGCGGACACATCTTCCGCACGAGCCTTTGCGCAACCACGGCTATAAGGGTCGATCGCAGCACAAAGGGCTCGACACCCATATTAATTAGACGAGGGATTGCGCCGGCGGCGCTGTTGGTATGAAGTGTCGAAAGAACCAAGTGTCCTGTTAGCGCGGCGCGAACCGCCAACTGGGCGGTTTCTTCATCGCGAATTTCTCCTACCAGAATAATGTCGGGATCCTGGCGAAGAAGAGCACGGAGACCGCCGGCGAACGTCATGCCGATCTCCGCATTAATCTGCGTCTGCCGCACATTGGGCAACTCGTACTCCACCGGGTCTTCCAAAGTGAAGATGCTGTTGCGTACCGCATCCATCTGACGTAATGCGGCATAAAGTGTTGTTGTCTTACCGGATCCGGTTGGTCCGGTAACCAAAATGATACCATGAGGTTGCCCGATCGCATCCAACAGCATCTCCTGCTCGCGGGGAGCGATACCCAGCCTTTTAAGAGTAAGCGTAAGGCTCGATTTGTCAAGAATACGAAGCACCAGGCTTTCGCCGTATTGGGTCGGCAGGCACGACACTCTGATATCGATTCGCTTGTGCCCTAGCTTAAAAGGTATTTTGCCATCCTGCGGCAATCGGTGCTCGGTTACATCGAGCCCACTCATGATTTTAATTCGCGCGATGATAACGGACTGTAAGGCTTGGGGAAGCAGCATTTCTTCGTGCAGAAGTCCGTCGATGCGCAGGCGAAGCCGCATCGCCGACTGTTGCGGTTCAAGGTGTACGTCGGTGGCTCGCTTTTGTGCGGCCCGCGCGATGATTTGATTTACTAATTGTACACCGGGAGAATCGGCGGCACTCGCATTGTCCTGATCGGTGGCCGATGAGGCAAGGACCCTGTCGATGAGGTCCTCTATGGTGACGCCTTGAAGATATTTTCGTTCAATCGCTTCGTGAATCGCTTGCGGCGAAGTCGCGATAACCTCGACTCGCATTGCGGTTAGCTTCTCGAGCGCATCGATCGCCATAACATCGTACGGATTCGCCATCGCAACGGTCAGATTACCACCGTCACGATCAAGTGGAACGACTTGATGTTGCTTGGCAAATTCAGGTGGGACGATCCGCAGAACTTCGCCGTCGATAACAGTCGACGACAGATCGATAAACTCGGTATTCAGATCCTCGGCAAGCTGTCGCGCTATTTCGGTCTGCGAAACAAAACCGAGTTTTTCGAGCACCTCGCCCAGTGAGCCGCCGTCGCGACGTTGCTCGGAGGTGGCCAGAGCAAGCTGCTCCGGCGTGATAATCTTGAGGTCAATAAGCCGTTCACCCAGGCCTTTGGAGCCTCCGGTGGCGGATATGTCTGCCATTGCTCTCGCATTCCCTTGGTAAAACCTATGCGTGGTAGTAGCCGCGTACGAGACGCGTAGTCTTCATAAAGCCGGCCACTTCAAGCGCCGGCCCCGCGATGTTCGCCTTCAGCTCCTTCGAAGCTCGTCTAGCGATGAGCAAGGTAGATCCGCAGGGTTCCACCATTTCTATTGCGCCATTTCACCTTACCCCGCGCCTGCCTTTCATTATCGGTAGAACCGATTCCGTCATCGAAAATGTTGTCAAGCTTATCGAACTCTCTCTGGCTCACACCGGTAAGCTCCAAGCTCACAATTTGATTGGTATTCCCAAAGTCCCCCGCCCCATCGTTGTTGAGGTCATAGTTTGTTACATTATTAGCGTTTGCGTTCCCGTTTCTTGCCTCGACCGCCGGCATGCTCATGGTCGTGCCGATTGGTGGGTTTTGTGCATTGAAATTATCCAGGTACGGCGCACGGCATCTGCCCCATAAGCCGGTGGATTGGTTGGGGCCGGTATTAACGCCAACTAAAATGTCCGGCAAAAGCGCCCCCGTGGCATCGGCGACGGGAGTACCGGCATTGTTAAGGGGGTAGAGCGTACCCATATCGGCGTAATACTGCGATAGCGCCGTCTGCATGGCTTTTACCGCATTCGAGAAGCTTGTGATTCGAGAATCTCTGATGGCATCGAAAATGCGCGGGCTAATAGCGGCGGCCAATATGGCGATAATAGCAAGAACACCGATCATTTCAATCAATGTCAGGCCTCGATTGTTTGCAATACAACGAAGGACCCGGCTTTTGCTTTGGACACACATACATACCTCCCTAAAAATTGAGATCCGGTTATCCTGAACACTGAATCGGATGACCAAGGAAAGACAAGATAGAGGCTCACAACCGGTCGCGATTCTCCAAAGACCACGGTGGGTTCTCGTGAAGCACTGCTAATCCGGCTCCTACCTTTTAGAGAGGGAC
Source organism: Chitinivibrionales bacterium (assembly GCA_014729595.1). Lineage (GTDB taxonomy): Bacteria > Fibrobacterota > Chitinivibrionia > Chitinivibrionales > WJMI01 > WJJU01. The sequence goes on along the minus strand of WJJU01000851.1, from coordinate 218 downwards.
GGAAGCGGCGGACAAGTGCGCAGTACCGCTAACTGATTGATAAACCACTTATAGTGTACCACGTTGATTCAAAGATGTCTACATGAAATTGTAGAAAGGTGGAGTGCTGCCGCGAGTATATGCTCTTGATGTTTTTGCTCGAGCGTCGGTTTTGAGTAGAGAGAGACCCCAAAGACCTTTCCGCGCGACAGGCAATCTATGCTTGAAGTATATGATGG
>WJJU01000850.1 GCA_014729595.1 Chitinivibrionales bacterium | reverse complement strand
GGGTACTCATGTGCAAATCAACCGACTCTCGCGAGTTCGGTACCGATCGGCGTATGCCTGTCGGTGCTACAATCTTCAGAACAGCTCTCATTACTATTCTGGCCGTCGGGGGTTCGCTCTTTGCGAACTGGGACATGCACGTTATCAACAACGTTCCCGATCCGCTTTACGCTAAAAATCCCAACGGTTTGGACACCGCCGATCTCGATGCCGACGGCGATCTCGATATCGTATCCAACTATGACTCCGGGCCTACGTACATCTTCTGGAATCCCGGCGGCTCAAACCCAACCGCCGTCTGGCCGTACACCGAATTGTACTTCCTGGCGGCCAACGAAGCTACCACCGTCGGGGACGTTGACGGGGACGGTTTCCCAGATGTCGTTGTCAGTGCCGGCGATGAAGGAGCCGGCGGTTTGGCGACGGTCTATATTTACTGGGGCCCCGATCCTTCCGTAGACGACCCAACCGACCCCGCCTCCTGGACAAAGTCAGAGAGTATTGTTGCATCTCAGAACGACGGGCATCATCTGTATGTCACCACCCATGACATCAACGGCGACGGCATTGAAGACGTCGTGGTCGGTGGCCGCCGTCAAGAAACTAACTGGGACGGCCCTCCACCCATCGTATACGATCGTACGCGCCCGCTTACCGGGATTAAATGGCTTGAAGCGCCCGCGGATCCGGCCGCTCGCCGCAATGTTGACCTGTGGCAATCTCATCAAATGATGACACCCAAGTACTACGGCACGTCGGGTTTTAATTTTGGTGATTTCGACAACGATGGCGACGATGATGTCGTGGTGGTTGACGCCGATTTCAATACGCCCGCGTATGCGGAACGCTTGGCGTGGCTCGAAAACCCGGGATTTACCTCCGCCGAAGAGATCGAGGCTCAGCGCGCCACGTGGCCGATCCACGAACTGCATCGCGGTGATGAATTCCATTCAAAACACAAAATAGCCGTAACGGATTTTAATAACGACGGTCTAACTGATTTTGGCGTTCATCTTCCCAACGAACTCTATGTATACCTCAATGATGATGTCTCAATCGATCCGATGAATTGGCGACGAATTGTCGTGCCCAAAGAAGAATCGGCGCAATGGGCCGGACGAAGCTGTATAGAGGGTGATGTGGACAATGACGGCAAGGTCGACATTATTGCCTACACTATTCATGACTATGGCACCGGTTTGAGCGATAAACTCGCCGTCTTCAAGATGTCGTTTTCCGGATCAGAGCCGACGGCCGACAACTGGACTACCGAGCCGATCAAATGGAAAGGCGGATTCAGTTTCGGGGGCGGCCGATGGGGAGGTGAAAAATGGGACAAAGCCCTTCTTATTGACTTGGACAACGACGGCGATCGTGATCTTGTAATGAATGTAGAGGAATACAATGCGGTCGATCCGGAAACCGGCATTTTGTATCCTTACAATTATAACGGCATAGAACTGGTCTGGTTCGAAAACCCCCTCAATGACTCAAAAGGTACCGGGACGGGCTTGACCGCTCAGTACTTCAGAGACACCAATTTTTACCAAATTGATACGATTCGCATAGACCCCCAGGTTCACTTCGATTGGTACCTCGGAGGGAACATGGGCTCCACCGCCCCCGCGGAGAAAGCGGATTCATTTTCGGTTCGATGGTCGGGGCAATTGGAAGCCGAGTATAGTGAGCCGTATACGCTGTATCTCAAATACGACGGCGCGGTAAAATTGTGGGTAGACGACGTCCTGCTTATCGACGAGAGATCGACCACCGACGGATACACCGAAACCAGTGCAACCATGGATTTGACGGCCGGGCAAAAATACGACGTTAGAATCGACTATGTTGAATACGCCGTAATTGCCGGCTGCTTCTTCTCGTGGTCTTCGCCGTCAACGCCCAAAGTGTATGTACCAACGGACCGGCTGTACCCTACACCGGTTCCTCAAACCATACGCCGGCTTACCGTCAACCATAACGGCAACGGTGCGACGACCTATGGCGAAGGTGTGCATTCTTTTCATGAGGGCGCATCGATCACCTTGACCGCGCGTGATGTAATTGGCTCGCAGTTTACCGGTTGGAGCGGTAACATAGTCGGCCCGGATCGTACCATCACATTCACCCTCAACGCCGACATGACGCTTGCCGCCGATTTCGCGATGGATGCGAGTTGCGGCGAAACGGACTCGCGGTGGAAACGGATGAATCTGGGGAAATCGCAATTGCCCTCCCCGGCCGCGGGGGACGACAAATTACAGGGTAGCGCTTGCCAAGACGGCGACATCATTATGATTCAGGGTGCCGGCGTCGATATCGACGGGTACTCGGATCAGGGTTTTTTCCTTTACGACGATGCATACAACGGCGATTTTGAAGTCATTTCCCGTATTGAATCGATGGGCAATACCGATCCCGAGGCCAAAGCCGGTATTATGGTTCGGTATGATGCCACGCCCTTCGCCCAGTTTGTCATGCTGGCGATGCGCCCTAACGGTGATTTGAATATGCTCTACCGGCAACGTGGAGCGCGTGTTGTTCAGTCCAAAGGATGGAAATCAGTGGGTGCCGGGGCCAAGTGGCTTCGCGTGGTACGAATTCACAACAACATATTCGGATACTATTCAACCTCCGGCTCAGACGGCCCCTGGACCCTGCTCGAGGATGTACAAACCAATGTTAACAAGCGACCACTGTATGGGTTGGCCGTTACCTCGCGTAACGAGGACCAGTTATGCGACGCCGTTTTTTCCGGCACCATTGTCAATCCGGTCATGTATACGGTCGAGGCGGTGACCCGCGGTGAAGGCACCATTTCGCCTTCGGGAACGATGCAAATAGAAAGCAATACCGACCAAGAATTCAGCATCACACCCGCGGCGGGCATGAATATTCTCGACGTTTTAGTGGATGATCTGCCGGTCGGCCCGGTAAGTTCCTTTACACTGCATAATGCATTTCAGGATCATTCCATCGAAGCATTGTTTAACACTACGGGATATCGGGTAGCGCTAATGAGCGCATTTCGCGATACCGGTTTTTTAGCCTCGAATCTCATCGATGAAGATTACACCACGCGGTGGAGTGCCGAGGATTACCCGCAGTTCGTGGTGGTTGATCTTGGTATCACCAAATCGATCAACGAAGTTCGTGTACACCCGTTCGAGAACAGGGCATATCAGTACACGGTTGATGTCTCGGCGAACAAGACTTCCGGCTACACGACCATTGTCGACCGTTCGACGAACAACGTGTCGGAACAGATGTTTGTCGATAAGTTCTCGAATGTCGACGCCCGCTACGTGCGTCTTACCGTTACCGGTGCATTCGGCTATATTGGCGATACGGTGAGTATCAATGAATTCGAGATTATGGACGGTATCACCAACGCAACTTTTCTGGCTACCGCCTCGGCCGGAGAGAACGGTACCATCGATCCGTCGGGAACGATGGTCGTCGACGCCGGCTCAAACCAGGCCTATACTATTACCCCGGACCCGGGCTACGTAATCGATTATGTCATGGTCAACGACGCCTACGCGGGCGCCGTGACCGAGTACACGTTCGAGAATATCAGTTCGGACAACATCATACATGCGGAGTTCACGGAAGAACCGCAAAACGGTTTCGAAGAGCTGACGATTACCGTTGACGGAAAACCTTCATGCCATTCCTACAATAACGCGTGCCCAGAAAATCCCTCAGCTACACGCATAGCGTTCACCGTCTACGACGAACTGCCCGTCGCGTATCCGTGGATACACAATGAGCCCGATTTTCCCGGATTCGTGGGCGTATCCGGAACCGTGTATACCGCGGATATCGATCCTTCAAGTCCGGCATTCTTCTCGAATATTACACCGATCGCGACGCTTGACTCACTTGACATGCACAACGGGGCTGAAACGATCTGGATCACCGATGACGTGCTTTCGTACTCGCGATATTACTCATGCTTCTTTGCGGATGCCAATACGGGTGATATCATCAGCGGTCCGCATCGGGGTCGTATCGACCGCGAAGCATACAACGGCACAATTGTGTTCTCGGTTGACGCCGTCGATTGGCCGGAGGGCTCCGACATTGACGGTCGTCACGGTGTCTACCGTTTTGACGCGGCGACCTCACAGGTTACCAAGGTCACTGACCTGGAGAACGACCTTGCATTCCTGGCCGATTTCACCGAAGGAAGCGACAATCCGCTTGACTGGCGTATCGATCAGATTCAAGTGAGCCCAAGCGCCGCCAAAATCGCCTTTAAGCTGATGACCGACTGGGACGGGGCCACGCGCACGGCAAACAGTCCAACGATTGTAACCCTGGATGCCGACGGTTCGAATCCCAAATTCTCGGGTCCCTATCGCGGTTTTTTCGCATGGTATGACGATGAATCGATCATTGGCGGGTACAATGGGGCTCATAGTCGATTCGATCTCGACGGCAATCTTATAAACGAGGACGTAGCGGGACTGGGTTCGCATTTTGCCGTCAACGCGAGCAATAACAACATAACCGCCAGTCAAGCACGCTACGGCGCTGATCGCCCCTGCGCAACCATTTGGCGGATGAACTTTTTCGATTCGTACGTAGGTGCGCGCATTTTCGAGAACGCCTACGGTAATGTGTCGTGGTCCGGATCGCACCGCCACACCAACCCCGCCTTCTCCCGTGACGCCACGCGATTCTACTATATCGAGGCCATTTCGGAAAGTAACGTTCAGCTTCGCGTAAAGAACATCGAGGGCATTTTCGATCATGTCGACGTCGATCCTAACGGAACCAACCTGATCGGTACTTATTCATTCGACAACGTTGTGTGGAACTCCGGCAGGGCAAGCACGTTCCTTCCCGTGTATCCATACACCATGGGTTTTTCCACGGACCGTATGGAAGGGACGGCATCGTTGCGCAGCGACGGTGTGAACGACTACGTCATCCTCAATAATAGTGGTACCGGGTATCTCCACGACGCCGTGCGGTACCGAACGGTGGGATTTTGGTTTAAGCCGAACGAATCCGGTCGCATTCAGGAACTCTACGACGAAGGTGACGGGTCAAACGGATTTGCCGTGCGTCTCAATGAACAGGACCACCTCGAAGCATGTGTCGCCGGCGACGGCGGTCAAGTGGTTCTGACATCAACCGATCCGGTAATCCTCGACAATTGGCACTTCGCCGCGATTGTTTACAAAGACGGCGCGTTCACCCTTTTCCTCGACGGAAAAGTGGAAGAAACCGCGTATACCGGGTTCGGCGCCATAGGACTTCATTCGGATGCGGCAGGGTTGTGCGCGGTACACGGCGCCGATGCATTCGGGTTTAGCGGAGATCTTGAGCGAAAGTTCAACGGCCTAATGGATAATGTCAAGATATGGGAAGGTGACTATACCAGCGGGACCTTTGACGGATACCGCTACATCAAAGAGATAGACGTAACCTACACCATTACCGCAAGCGCGGAGAGTGGGGGTACAATCTCTCCGGCCGGTGATATTATTGTCGATGAAGGCGGCAGTCAAACATTCACCATTACCGCGGACAACGGCTACGAAATAGATTACGTGCTCCTTGACGGAGAAGATATCGGCTCCGTATCTACCTTTTCGTTTGATAATATTTCGGCGGACTATTCAATAGCCGTTTACTTCAAATCCGAGAACAGCCCGCCGGTGGGTGACACCGTATGGATCAAGTCCGTCACCAACGGCATGTATCTCCGGGAGGTCGCTAATATTCTTCACGCAAATTCGACCGACAGTACCCTAACCGGTTGTATGTTCATTCGCGAGGACTTGGGCAATGGGGATGTCCGCCTGTGGAGCACCTCGTCGGCATGCTATGTTGAATGCCAGGGTTCGGCGACAAGTTTCGTTGAGGTCGACGGCGCGGCGACGGAGGCGACACGATGGCTCGAAAAGGCCAATGGTGATTATATTAGTTGGGAAGCGGCGACGCAGGCCGGCAAACATCTGCGGGTACTTGACGGCGACGCCGAACAGAAGCTCGATTGCGACGGCGACCTCGGGGTCGGAGCACAGTTCGTGTACGGATCATACCCCCGCCTTCCCGGGCCACACAATCCTGAACATTTCGAAGCAGAGGAACATGACGGACAAGAGGGTATAAAGACCTATGCCGACTTTATCGGATACCTCGAAAATGGGGATTGGTTCCGTTTTTACGCGATGGATTTAGGAAACGGCTACAACGCCATCAGGGCATTTGCGGGCAGGGGGAACAGAGGTTCAGCATCTTTGGAAGTTCGCTTGGATGATGTCAACGGGCCCGTCATAGCCACAATCACCGTCAATAATACCGGTGCTTGGAACCAAATGGAACTCACCGATGCCGCCGCCGTATCCGCCGGTACCGGTGTTCGCGATCTCTACTTTGTTGTTGATCGCGCCGGTATGAATATCGACTATCTCGAATTCCTCGATCCCATCCCGCCCACATATACCATTACCGCAACGGCACAGAGCGGTGGATCGATTACCCCCGCCGGAGACGTCATGGTAACAGAGGGTTCCTCGCAGGAATTCACCATCACGCCGGATGCGGGCTACGAGATCGACTATGTCGAGGTCGAAGGGACTAATATCGGCGCCGTGTCTACCTACACGTTCGACAATGTCACCGCCGATGCCTCGATCGTTGCCTACTTCAAAGCAACATCGAGCGGGACCGAGGTCTACGAAGTCGGTCAGTTAGATGTGACGACCGATTCGCGTGACGACTGGGATCAGGTGACCTTCACAAATACCTGGACCGACCCGGTGGTGGTTGTCAGTCCCGTTTCATTCAACGGAAACGACCCGTCGGTTATTCGCGTGCGGAATGTCACTGCGACCGGTTTCGAGGTTCAGGTTGAAGAATGGGAGTACCTTGACGGTAGTCATCCCACCGAAAACGTCTATTATCTTGTCATGTCCGCCGGGACGCACACGGTTGGCGGCTTGACCTGGGAAGCCGGTGTTGCAAGCAACATCACCGATTCGTGGACGACTGTTTCATTCAATGCCGTGGATTTCACGGGCGATCAGGCTATCCTGGCGCAGATCGTAACCGAAAGCGAACCAACGACGGTTACTACGAGAATTCGCAATGTATTACCCGCGGGTTTTGACATCAGGGTTCAGGAAGAGGAGAACCAGGATGGTGCCCACAACGGTGAGACAGTTCACTATATCGCGCTGTTCGAAGGTTCAGGGGTCACGGACGGCGGCGCGGCGTACGAGGTCGGAACGACCGGGGATAATCTGACAAACAACTGGCTGACGTTAAATTTCTCGGGAAGCTACGAGGCGCCGGCGGTTTTCGCGACGCTATCGTCCTTTGACGGCGCCGACCCCTGCGCGGTGCGATACCGTAATGCAACGGGAACGTCGATGGAACTGTTTGCCGAGGAAGAGGCATCCAAGGATACCGAAACCAATCATATCACCGAAACCGCCGGTTATTTCGTGATCGACATGACCGCAAACGCGGGGGCGACCTATACCATTACCGCTTCCGCGGCAACCAGCGGCGGTACGATCAGCCCCTCCGGCGTAATTGAGGTAGCCGAGGGATCCGGCAGGGAATTCACCATCACCCCCGACGCCGGCTACGAAATCGATTACGTCGAGGTTGACGGGGTGGACATCGGCGCCGTCTCTTCCTACACTTTCGAAAACGTAAGCACCGACGCCTCGATCGCCGCGTACTTCAGGGTCCCGCCAAGCGAGCCCGCTCAATATGAAGTCGGACGGGTCGACGTTACGACTGAATCCCGGGACGATTGGGACCAGGTGATCTTCACGAGTTCCTGGACCGACCCGGTGGTGGTTGTCAGCCCCGTTTCATACAACGATAACGCTCCGTCGGTTGTCCGCGTGCGGAATGTCACTTCGACGGGTTTTGAAATTCAGGTTGATGAATGGGAGTACCTAGACGGTAGTCACGCTACCGAGAGCGTTTATTATTTAGTCATGCCCGCGGGGACCCAGACGATCGACGGTCTAATATGGCAAGCCGGAGTCGTGGACAACGTTACCGATTCGTGGACGAATGTTTCGATGGGTGGTTCGGGGTTCACGGGTGGGCAGGCTGTCCTGGCACAAATTGTGACCGACAACGAATCAACAACCGCAACAACGAGAATTCGCGATGTGTCATCCTTGGACTTCGATCTTCGTGTGCAGGAAGAGGAGAACGCAGACGGTAGCCACGCCGGTGAAACAGTGCACTATATCGCATTTTTCGAAGGTTCGGGGGTAACGGACAAGGGCGTAGGGTTCGAGGCCGGTACGACCGGCGATGTCTTGAACAATGTCTGGCTGACGGTGGATTTTCCGAATACGTACCAGACTCCCGCGGTATTCGCGACACTGGCCTCATTCGACGGCGGAGATCCTACCGCGATCCGATACCGTAATGCAACGGGAACGTCGATGGAACTG
>WJJU01000849.1 GCA_014729595.1 Chitinivibrionales bacterium | reverse complement strand
CACCACACCGAGATGCCGATCAGGTTTTCGCACATGCTTGAATAACGAGAATAGCGCTCGCAGTCGGGGCCGATATACGATGGGAACTCGCCAAATCCCTCGTATTCTCTTCGCGCTTGAAGTTCGATGATTTTCTGATGCGAGCCGTAGTAGAAGAGTGGGTTGAGATTGAGATACCGAAAAAAATCGGCTTCGCCATACTTCTGCGATACGACAAGTGATTCACTTTCGATTCCTCTGAACACGGCGTCGTAGGTGTCTTTGTTCCAAATAAGATCGCCGACCGGGAACGCCCCCAATGTCCAGGTGCGCACGATAAGGAGTTTTTTTTGACGTTCGAACAGGGGGAGAATGGTACGAATGAGACGACGGCACTGGCGAGTGGTGCGGATCACCAATTTACTGTGAAAATCCCCTTGCACATCGATCCCGTCCGCCTCGCCCAGACGCATGACAACCCCCTCGATTTGAGGAAACATCTTCAGGAGCCGTCTGATTGACCGGTGGAAAAAACGCGTGAGCGGGACGGGCTTCATACCCGTGTGAGCTTCGATCGCCGCATTCGTGGGCAGGATGTCGGTATTGACCAGAATTTTAAGGCCGTACGAAGATGCGAGGGCGAAGAGTTTGGCGTAGAGAGCCTGATAAGCGGCTATCCTGGCGTTGAGTTCCGAACTATAGAAGCTGTGCTGCACCAGATGCGCAACATCGTCGAATGTAATGACATTGTAACCGATGCGCGACACTGTTCGCACATAGCGTTCGAATGACTCCAAGAGTTCATCTTTGCGTTCGGTGAGCACTCCGCTTTGCTCGAGTCGAACAAACGGAATTTTTGACCAATTAGTCTCGGACCCCTCCGGTCGGCAGGTGGCGAAAAAAGGCGCGGTACAATCAATTAGGAATAGCTTTGGCCGAGTAACGAGCGTCGGCTTGTTTATGGTCATGCCCAAGCACCCTACGAGGTAGTCACAGTCGAAGAATCCCGTGACGAGTGTGGACCTTTATGTTTGCCCTCACCGACCACCAGCCTGCCGGTCCCCAGTATATCACGAAGCACGTCGTCCCAATCGTAGCGACGTAAGATATGGGTTCGTATATTGTTGCGCATCTCGAGATGCCGCTCGGGATAGTGGTGAGCGGTATCGAGGATTGTGGTTGCCCGGGCGACCCATGAATCCATATCATCCGGATCGACTACATAGCCGGTTTCGCCGTCGGCGACAATTTCTTGCGGACCACCCTTGTCGGTCACGATCGCCGGCAGCCCGCACGCCTGCGCCTCGAGCACCACCATGCCGAACGTGTCGGTCGTGCTTGGGAAAACAAACAGGTCCGAGCCGGAATACAGTAGCGGGAGTTCCGCTCGTTGGAGTCGCCCCAGAAGATGTACGTTGGAGTATTTCCTTAAATTCCGCGCGAACCGATCGACATAGGGACCGTCGCCCGCCACAAGAAGGTTCAAATCCGGATAGCGCTCAACGAGTCTTTTGTATAATTTTTCAAGAATGTCGACATTTTTTTCCAAGCTGACTCGCCCGGCATAGAGCATATTCAACCCCGCGGGAATTTTAAAACGCCGGCGAAGATGGTCGCGGGCAAGTTCCTGCGGCGCGAAGGCCTTTTTGTCTATCCCGCGACGAAAAATTTTCATACGCGAACGATTGTAGCCCCGTCGTTCGAGAATATCCATGTAGCCCTTCGAAGGTACTTTGATCTCATCGGCCATCGAATAAAACCATTTCACATATTCTCGTACTGCGCGACATACCATTTCATCTTCGATGATCTTGCGCGTATACTCGGTGAAATCGGTATGATAAATCATCTTGCATGGAATATGCAACAAACGGGCGGCCAGCACACCGACCAACCCCACAGGGCCCGGCGTGGAGACCAGAATTTCGTCGGGGTTACGCTCGCATATTCGCCTGATCGCGGCGAGCACCGAGGGAATTCGCAGCACGAAAGTGCGGAAGAATGAGGGCGTGTAAGAGGCGATACTATCGAGCATCATGACGTTGGGAGGAAGATGATCGGTGTTTTCGTCCGCATTCAAACAGCTTACCGGAATCAGTTGCACGCCTTTGCGATAGCTGAGCCAGCCTAATTTCTGGATCGTTTCGGATACGCCGTTGAGATCAACGAGCGTGTCGGTGAACCAGAGAACTTTCTTGGGGCGCTCCGGCCAGGGACCTAAATAACGCTGCGTCAATTCATCCAGAATGTCCCGCGAGCCGTGCTGAACGCTTAGGGTGGTAAAAAACGGTACCGAAAGAAACGCGGCGGGGATCAAACCTGAGATATTCCTAATAAATCCGGTCACGTCGCCGTCCGAAAGATTTTTCCCGATCCCCTGCACAAACGCCTTGACAAGTTCATCAGACAGAACCGTGATCTTATCGTATACATACGGGAGTTTATCGGAGGGGTGAAGGTGCTTGAGACCTTCGAATGTCTCGACAAGGTCGGCTAAAAGCAACCTGATATCCTGACCATTTTTGCGCCATTTCTTTTTGAGGCGTGAAAGAGCAAACCGGTCCCGAAAACGTAACGATTGACCTTCGAACAAGATGCCGTTTACGATATGCATAATGTTGGACGATAACCCCGAGCCTTTGCCGCGCGAAAAATCGTAAGCGATTTTGTAAATTGAAAACGCAAAACCCTGGAAATCGTTGCAGGCGCCCCGCGGGAAACTGGTTTTTGCCTTCAAGGCCGAAAGGAACTCCTCCGGCGTCGAAGCTTTTGCTTCGGTGCACGTTTTCCCGATGAACAGCCCGCAGTGGTCGTCCGAGCCGCCGGTGAGTCCTTTGTGCCACGGAGTGTCGCTGAACGGTTCGATTTCGTAGCGACGGCGAAGTTCATTGATGATGTCGGGGGTGAGTTCACAGAGGCTATAGACGAGCGTTTCATTGGCGTGCCAGGTGAGCTGCCCGTTGATTCCTTCGAAATAATCGAATAGAAGGATAAGTTTTTCGACGTGTTCGATGCGCAGCTTGTGGTTTACCGAAAAGGTGGCGTGCGCCACCGAATGAGCAAGTCCTTCTTTTTTCAGATAATCCCGAAAATGAAAGATATCACCCCTCAGCCTGTCGATCGCCCGGAACTGAGATTCATTCAGACCATATACCAGCACGTGAGCCTTACATCGATCTTCCGGGAAATAGGTGGTAACCTCGACGCCCGTCAAGACATCATCGGGATGCTTCTTTTTTAAATATAAAGCGCCCTCAATCTGGTTATGGTCCGTAACGGTGACGAAATCCATTCCGCGCGCCTTGGCGGATTCGTAAAGCGCATCCGGCTCGGTGTAGGATTCGCTCGCACCGATTCGCTGAAGAAACCATTCCGAGGGATGCGCCGAGTATTTGGTGTGCACATGCAAATCGACTTTCGCCACCTCTCCGTCCTTTCATTAGAATTGTGTGTATACTGTAAAATGGTGCACATTTTTTAGGATAGAGTGAAAAAACTGTTAGGTTTGTGTTTGGATTGCATTGTCGCGTTTTAGTGCCGCTTTCGGAATGAACTGTGTCAGGAAAGCCCGAGCGAGAAGGGCTGGATGTGATCCCGCAAACTTGGAGGCGAGGGAAATGAAGATCCTGCCGGTAGCGTCTTGTTTTTCAAGGGCTTGCTTACGAAACGAAAAAAATGGTACCTTAAAGGCGTAGAGTTTTTCGCTTTGTATGCGTACCTCGGGCTCGCGCCGTTTGAGTATGCTGAGGACCGTAGATTTGCTGTCTGAGCCCAATACAAGTTCTATATTCCATGCACCGGGAAAATGGTGCGCTTCACGTACTCCACAACACCCGAAACCTCTGTGGTGATCGCTTCTTTCTGATCGCCTCGGACATAAAAATGCGGATCCCGAAGGCCGGCATTCCACTCCGAGCTTCCCAGGAACACGCCGCCCAGTCCCATGTAGAGATCTTCCTCCAGTTCTATTCGATTCAGGATACACCACGATAGCGCCCATCCGCGGGCGGTGTCGTCGGGACTATACCCGCCGCCGCCAAGCACTAAAATTGGTTTGCAAAATTGCTGAACCAAGGGAAGAATATCGGCTATAGCATTGTTGGTCATGCCGAGATGGGTGAGTGGATCCACCGAAAGAATATCCATTCCAATCTCGAGCACGACAATATCGGGCGAAAAAGCACCGATGAGCGGGGGGACCACATTGCGAAAGGCGGCATAGTATACTTCATCATCGGTGCCGGCCGGAAACGGCATATTGAGATTAAACCCTTTTCCGTCCCCTTCGCCTATTTCTCTCACATCGCCGCTCCACGGGTATAAAGTGGAACCGCTTTCGTGCAGCGAGGCGGTAAAAACGCGGGGATCATCGTAAAAAGCCGCCTGAGTTCCGTTGCCGTGATGGGCATCCAGATCAAGACAGAATACCCGCCTACCGTTGTCGGCGAGAACCCGGCAGCCTAAGACGACGTCATTGATGTAGCAAAAGCCACCCGCCTTTTCGGCTTCGGCATGGTGAAATCCTCCCGAGGGGTTGAAGACAATATTGTAATTCTCCTCGAGGATAAGCCTTGTCCCCGTGAGAGTACCTCCCGCAGCCAGTGAAGCATAAGCAAAAAGGTCGCGAAAGACGGGACAATCATCGCCGCCCAGTCCAAGAAACAGGTCGGCGGGCTCGAACTCACCTCTCGATACCCTTTGGAGGGTCGCCAGGTATTCTTCGGTGTGAAAAAGGCGAAGTTGTTCGTTGGTGGCCTCGTGCGGCGCCACTTCGGTGCGACCGCCGCCGGTGTAATAGCCCATCGACGACAAAATTGCCTTTGTCTGGCCGGCGCGCTCGGTTTTGAACGGCGCATCGGGCGGATAGTGGTACCGCTCGATGCGATCGGAATGAATGAAAGCTGCGCGAATGGATGGCATGGATGTGCCTCTTCATTAACTTTCGACTCGGCATGAAGCTCTCGCCGGCTTCAAGCCCGAAAGGTACGGTGGTGTGGTTGAATTTCTTATGAATACCTTACGAATATAGTGCCTGTTGCGGATGTCGGCAAAGACGAATTGGTTTTGTTGTTGAATCACGGCATACGCACGTGGTGTTGAAATCATATAGCCGATAAGGCAACCGCATAATATAATGTAATAGATCCGAAAGGACCAGGATAAAAACCTTACACGGTACGGATCATGCGAAATGTATTTTGATATGTTTTTCTTTCTTGTATTTAGAGCAATGGACTGTTCACAATGAGTTTCAAATCTCTGCTGTTTCCTAAGTCTGTAGCGGTAATTGGGGCCTCGACTAATCCAATTAAGGTCGGTCATGCGGTTTTGGCCAATCTTAAAGATGGGGGGTACGAGGGGGCGATCTACCCTGTTAATCCCAAAGCCGAAGAAATCCTTGGTTTGCCCTGCCACAAATCGGTGACCGACATTCCCGGCGAAGTCGATCAGGCGGTAATTATCACCGCGCGTGATGTGGTGATCCCCGTTTTGAAGGAGTGCGGGACCAAGGGCGTTGGAAGTGTCATCATCATTACGGCCGGTTTCGGTGAGACCGGTGAGGAGGGGAAAAAGCTTCAGAAGGAGCTTACTCAACTCGCGCGAGAGTACCGCATTACCATGATGGGCCCGAACTGCCTCGGGCTGCTGAATCCGTGGCATAGGCTTAACGTTGCGTTTGGCCAAAAGCTCGACAAACCGGGTTCCATCGGTCTAATTTCGCAGTCGGGTGCGTTGATTACATCGATTCAGGACTGGGCGGCGGCCAACGCGGTTGGTTTCTCGGTTCTGGCTTCGATCGGCAACAAGGCGGCTCTTAACGAGGTCGATTTTCTCGAGAATCTTCAAAACGACGACAACACGAAGGTGATTGCCGCATATCTGGAAGAGATCTCGGACGGCCAGGAGTTTATGCGCGTAGCCGAGCGGGTGGGCAAAGTAAAACCGGTGGTGATTTTGAAGGCCGGTAAAACGCAGTCGGGCGCTAAAGCGGCTTCGTCGCATACGGGAAGCTTGGCGGGAAGCGATGTCGCGTACAACTGCGCGTTCGAACGTACCGGTGTAATTCGGGCCGATTCTATTGAGCATCTTTTCGACATTTCCACCGCGCTGGCATACCAGCCGTTGCCTAAGGGCGATCGAATAGCGGTGGTGACCAACGCGGGGGGGCCGGGCATTATGATGACCGACGCGTTGGAGATGCGGGGCTTGAAGATTGCTTCGTTGTCGGCGAAGACTCGGTCCAAGCTGGCGGAAGGCTTGCCGGCGGCCGCATCGACCCGTAATCCCGT
>WJJU01000848.1 GCA_014729595.1 Chitinivibrionales bacterium | reverse complement strand
TGATTAGAATGACGTTCTGCAATTCTTCGTTGAGCCACGTTAGAAATATCCGATGATCAGAGTCTAAAGCCCCCGCGATGATTTCTTCACGAACCTCATAAATCAGCGGATTAACCATCGTACGTGCTTTACACCATTTGTCGATTATGCCTGCGATGAGCCGGTCGACTTCGGGATCGCCGCCGCATCTGTATTCCTCGGTGCGACATTTTCCCGCCTTTTCAAATTTTGTAACCTGGTAACGCAGACGGCGCATTTTGTTCCCTTTAAGGGAAAAATTGGAAATATTGGGGATTCTCTGCATGGCTCCGAACGGTGTAGCGGTACATGCTATATCGCCAATGCATTCAAGCTGCCGGTCCGAAAAAAGGTTCAATTCAAAGTTATGCTTATTACAGTATTCATATATTTCCCGCGCAATGGTCTGGAAATAATCTTCCGGGCCGGTATAGGCATAAGCCAAAATGATCTCATTGCGTCGCCCATAATGAAAATACCCACGACGTTCCCCGCCGATAAATAAATTTGGAGCGATTACCCTTGTACCCCGCGAAACCGACCCCTCGTTTTTGTAGCGATCGAACAGTGTGCGAACACAGTCACCCAACAGCGGATGTTCACGGGCTGTCTTTTCACTAATGAGGATAGGTTCCCCTTTCTCAGACTGGTTACCTTTGTCGACACACGACGATACGCCTGATGTAACGCCGGTAGAGGGAAAATGCGAGTTTTTTCGTAATCCCTCTCCCGATCCCTCTGTCTTCGGTTCGGATCCATGCAGCTTGTCCGAAAACATTCCTTTCAGTACTTCACCATGGGCATCTATAAAATAGTGCGCAAGATCACGAATATTGAAGTTTTCAAATAGAAGAGTCTTCGGCAGCCTTCCGAAATCTTCCTCGAGTTTTTTTACAATTTGTAATACATGGAATGAATCAATACCCAATTCTTGGAACGGCGTCGTCAGCGAGCTTTCGTCAATGGTTGATCCGGATATAGTCCCTATCACCGACCTCAAGTATGATTCCGTTAAATCTCGAAACATTTCAATATTATCCATCAGAAAACCTTACCTATGAATGCAATTTTTTTGTGTTGTTCCGCCCTGTACCCATTGTCGGCATAATGAGCAAACCGTACGCGGCTTTAGAATTTACATGTTGGAATATTTTGGTCCCGCTCCGCCCGCCGGGAGACGCCACAGCACATTCTCATAGGGACATTTGAGGCTGCAAGTACGACAGTGAAGACAATTTTCCGCCGATACCGCGACTTTCCCGTTGACAGCCTCATACACGCCCGCGGGACAGAAACTGGCGCATGGGGCCCCGTAAGCATTTATGCATTGCGTGCACCTTACGGCATCCTTTATGCTAATATGGCTTTCACTGTTTTTGACATGTGCCGTGTTGGCGAAGTATACCGACTTTTCTTTTTCCGCGCGTGAGCGATCGATGCTCACACCATCGAAGATGTATGCATTATTAACTTTTCCGTTTTTCTTTTTTGTCCGCTTATAATCTGGTATTGTTTTTACAATTCTATGGATTAACTCTCCGCCAAAGATGGATTGAAGTCCAATTAACGGCACCGCCGGAAAAGGCATCTCCGCCGATATCGCCTGTGAAAAGCCGTCGGCCGATGAAAACTTTTTGTACATCGGGTTTTTCATCAAATCGCGTTTATACGCTTTCAATGTATCGATTGAATAATCGTTCTTAGCCATTGCTTGGTATAGTGTATTGGCGGCGATAATCCCTGAAGTAATGGCGTTTCCCAACCCCTTTAATCTCATCGTGTCTACCAGGCCGGCCGCATCGCCGATTATTATAGCCCCGTCGGTAACCAATTGCGGATTGGCACTCGCACCACCACAAGGAAGAATTTTTGATCCGTATTCCACCATTTCCGTCCCACGCAGTTGCTCTTCCACCACCGGATGCTCTTTGAATTTCCGCAAGTGGCGATGCAAATTGAAATCCGGATTCCGGGTATTCAAATGAGCAACCAACCCGACGACTACATACTTTCTCGTGGCATAAATAAAACCTCCACCCGTATCGCCGGACTGATGTAAAGGATACCCCATTGTATGAAGGCAACTATCTTTAAATGTGTCGGGCTCCGCTCGCCTCCTGACATGCAATTCCTTGATGCCAAGCTCGAATGTTCGTGGTATTGGGCCGAACAATCTTTGGCGTTCAATCAGCTTTTCCGTGCAAAACCCCAAGCTACCTTCACCAAACACCGTTACCCGAGAATTAATGCGGGTCGCTGATTTTCCATTCCCACAATCCAACGATGAACCGTTTTTTGGGTACGACAATACGCCCGAAACACAAGCATTCTTCATTATCAATTCATCGGCGGTTTCTCCACAAAGAATTGGAACGCCATTTGATTCCAGATATTCGCCAAAGTATTTACATAACCGGGAAACGGAGACAACATAGTTCCCCCGGTTTTTCATTGCCGGCGGAACAACCGGTAGCTGAAAGTGCTTCCGAGGTGTCAGGAAGCACACTTTCTCCTCTGATATTTCTCCGTCAATAAAGGGTAATTCCTCCACAGGTCGATCCACAATCCGTCGCAATTCCGCCTTTTCAATCAATGCTCCCGATAAGGTGTGAGCTCCGACGGCTACCCCCTTTTCCAAGACACATATTCTATCTTCAAGGTCGATTACCTCTCCGCTACCAATCTTTTTGCATTTTTCATTATGGTCTTTTACAAGCTCAATTAGCCGTGTAACACAGGCTAGAGTGGCCGGGCCCGCGCCGACAAAAAGAATATCGCAACCGAGCATTTCATCGTATTCCGACATAATAACCCCTACTGAAATTTTTCGTTTATCGATAAGGTTTTATGAGCGCTTTTCCCGCTTTCATATTCGTGACTATTTTATAGCTACCCCATCGGTTAGTTGTCCCATCGATGCAAAAG
>WJJU01000079.1 GCA_014729595.1 Chitinivibrionales bacterium | reverse complement strand
GTCGTCTACCACAATAGCAATTTTGCCCCCAATATCGAGGGTTTCGCCGTGACCATAATACCGTCGACGTCGGGCGATCTCCTCACGAGCGCCTCGAACGGTATCTTTTATTCGGTCTTGACTTATTCCAAGATACCGAACGATCTCTTCATTTATAATCACCGTGCCGTTCTCGGCGTAAGCGCCCATTGCCAATTCCGGTTGTCCCGGCGCACCAAGCTTTCGCACCAAATAGACATCCAGGGGCGCCTCCAGCTCTTTGGCAACTTCGTATGCGACGGGAACGCCTCCTCGAGGTAAACCAAGAACGATTACGTCGGGTATTCCCTTATAATGCGCCAGGGATGAAGACAGTGCCCGGCCTGCTTCCACCCTGTTTCGAAATCCTTTTCGCGTCATAGCAGAAACCTCGCTTTCCCGTCCCGAGAACGGTTGTTACCCGCATGCGTGTGCACCCTCGGTAGTCCCGAAAAAAACACCGCGGCGTCTTCGGCTGTTTATGATAACTACGCTTCGGAATTCAAGTATCGTTCAAACCATGCACCGGCGCGTTCGGCAACCTGCTCAAGCGCGCCGGGCTCTTCGAAAAGGTGGGTGGCTCCCGGAATAACCTGCAGCTCCGCGGGGCCGCACATCCTGGTCATCGCTTCTTGGTTCATTCCCAATACCAAGGGATCGCTTCCGCCAACGATGAGGAGCGTTGGGGTCTGCACCCGCCCAAGCGATTCTTCGGCCAAATCCGGTCTTCCTCCCCGCGAGACGATCGCGGCTACATCGATCCGAGTCGATGCTTGAAGTGCCGCGGCGGCGCCGGTACTCGCGCCGAAGAATCCAATCGCCAGATCGCCAATATCCTGATTTTCCACTATCCATCGTGTTGCGGAGGCGAGCCGATCCGATAAGAATGGAATATCAAACCGAAGCTCTCCCGTGAACATGTCTCTCTGCTCTTCTTGAGATGTAAGCAAATCGAAGAGAAACGTCCCCAATCGACGTTTATTGAGCTGCGCCGCAACGTATTGGTTGCGCGGACTGAGATGACTGCTTCCGCTTCCGTGGGCGAAGGCAACCAGTCCTCTCGCCCCCCGAGGCAGTACGAGATCACCGCTCAGTGTTCCTCCGCTCATCGGGATTTCGATGGAGGAGTTGTGTGTCCTTGCAGTCATCGTGATTCCCCTTTCCACTCTCGTGATCCGCACCGCCGGCGATATGAGCCATGTGTGTGTCCCCCCATCGTTGGAAAGACTGCAAACCGCGTACCTGAGAGGGATCCGTGGACAAGTGACTATCCGCCTTCGGCAACCGGCATTAAACGCGAACAAGGTGAACCGCCCCGAAAAGAACGCTTGGAAAGAGGGGGATTACCGATATAAACTTCTACCTGAACTTGTGGGTACCGAGGGAGGGACCTCACTAAAGAGTGCAAGAAGCGGACGCCGCAATGCGGCACCGAAACACCCTACGTAGCTAAGCGGAGGTGACAAAGCACGGAAGACATAATAGGAACGGTTGCTTAAGCCGGCGGTACTCCTCAAGCTTCACAACGGCGGTGAAAAATCGACGTGTTCAGGTTCCGCTAATCCATACGGGACCGGCATTAGCCTAACGTCAACGGCCTTCGTCGGACTCCAATAACAAAAAATGATCGGTAGCGACCGAGCGCGGGGCAAAATGTGTCGCTTCTCGCTCAACGGTTGCACCCGCCCGACATCATTCTGTCGCGCAGCCGAAGTCGTAGTTCTTTTGCCGCATCTTGACGTTCTTTGTAGATGTTTTTTTGTTCTGCGGGGTCTTCTTTCAGGTCGTATAGTTCCGCCGTGTCATTGAGATTGTCAATGAATTTGTAGTGGTTCGTGCGCAGAGCATTCCACGAGCGCAGGGAGCTAACGGTATCTCGGCGATGAGAATGAGCTTTACCTCGTGCGACCGGTAGAAAAGACATCGCGTCGACATCGCTTCGTCGCGGAACGTCCGCAATGTCGCGGATGGTTTGGCTCACATCGATAAGTTCCACCATGGTATCGGATACCATGCCGCGGCAAACGCCCGCTCCCGAAATGAAGAGCGGCACTCGAATCGATGATTCGTAGGCAACCGAATTGCCGCAAAGACCGTGATCGTAAAGCATTTCGCCGTGGTCGGCGGTAAAGAGCAGGACCGTGTTTTCGAGCACGCCGCTACGCTTGAGCGCATCGATTAACCGGGCGACTCCGCGATCGATCGCCGTGATACATGCCGAATATTGCCTTCGTGCGCGAGTCACGGTGTCCGAAGAGGGGCGACGGCGGGTGGATTTTGCTCGAATCCGGGCGGGTTTGTCCGTGCCGGGACCGGGAATAGGTTTGCCCACCTCGGCGTCACGGAACATCTCGGCGAATTCGTGAGGGGCGTTGAACGGGTCACGAGGACCCACGAAACTTACAAAAAGGTGCCAGGGCCGCTCGGTTGGAATTTCTTCTATCCATTGCGCCGCACGATTGGCGATAAAGGTGTCCTCCCAC
This sequence comes from Chitinivibrionales bacterium, assembly GCA_014729595.1. Lineage (GTDB taxonomy): Bacteria > Fibrobacterota > Chitinivibrionia > Chitinivibrionales > WJMI01 > WJJU01. The sequence goes on along the minus strand of WJJU01000079.1, from coordinate 1,027 downwards.
GCTTCGGTGGGCAAATACGTGTCGTGAAGACCGCGGTCGTACCGGTCATCTTCTTGGCAGTCGAGCATGTCGCGGTGGAATGTTTCCAAAAGGCCGCGATTCTCCAGCCAGTGTGTGTACGGATCGGCGGGGACGAACGCCCCTTTCAATTTTTCGCGTTCAAGAGTATCCATGCGATCCATGCACTCCACCGGATGCGTGAACCCCCACGAAAAAGTGCGGGGGAGGTTCCCGCGAATACCGCAATCCAATTCGGGCTTGGCAAGGTCGAGCTTTCCGACGCACCCGACGTAATACCCATGATCTCGAAGCTGCTGATAATAGGTCGGCGTGCTGAAGCGAAGGTAGCAATCGTTGGTGAGGGCTCCCAATCGATGCGGCATCATGCCGGTCGCCAACCCTATTCTTGCCGGCGTGCAAGCAGGAGAGTTGGCTATGCAATTCTTGAAAATGGTTCCCTGATGAGCAAGACGGTCCAAGGTCGGTGTTTGGGCGAACCGGCAACCGACATAACCGGCAAAATCGTGACGAAGCTGGTCGCACATAATCAGCAAAATGTTCGGTCGTTGGGCCATGATCCAATCTTTCGGTGGTAGTCGTTAAGCGGCCACGGTTGGTTGTATCGGTTCATTGAGTACCAATAACGCCCGCGCGCTTCCTTTGTGCCATCGTACAGGCCGTGCGCATGGCTTCGAGAAGACTTTCGGCCGAAGCGGTTCCGGTTGCTGCCAGGTCGTAAGCGGTGCCGTGGCCCACCGAAGTGCGGATTATCGGAAGGCCGACGGTTATGTTAACACACCGATGGAAATTCCGCGATTTCAGGGCAACGAATCCGTGATCATGCAACATCGACACCACGCCGTCAAATTCTCCATCGAAAGCCCGCATAAACACCGTGTCGGGCGGAAACGGACCGCCGACATCGATTCCTTCCTTTTTTCGAGCTTCTTCGACGGCGGGACATATATGGCGTAACTCTTCTTCACCAAAAAGACCGTTTTCGCCGGCGTGGGGATTGAGTCCCCCG
>WJJU01000847.1 GCA_014729595.1 Chitinivibrionales bacterium | reverse complement strand
CGAGGACGGTCACTGGGCGGCCCTCCTTCAACGACGGCGCTCGGCGGGCTTCTTCGTCACGTAACCGCTTCCGAAACGCGCCCTTTCGCGCCTTCCAACATCAATTTCAGCCTGATCGACCCCCTTCCTTCCTCCAAAACAAAGCGGCGGGGCGGAAAGCGCGAGCGGCGCGGGCGATTATGTGATCGTGCGCTCGAAATGGTGGGGGCGTGGCGCGAAACTGATGTGCGCAAGGCGGGCTTTATTATTTTTTGACCCGTAATCGTAATCAAACTTAGGTTTGTCGGCCATGCCGAGCTTGTATAACGAGTTCGGGGACAAGGTTAGGAAAGTATTTCCCCCGTACGTTCCGAGGGGGGGGCGGCCAGGCTGGATTGTTATTGGCTAATTCACGCAATAAACGCATCGATATGAGCATCCGGTGCGAACACAATAAATCGGTTTAGAACGGAAACAACGTGCGAACGCCCCGGGCAAATCGGAAAACTTGCCGCGCATCTATAATCCCCGTTTGTAATTACTATGGAAGGTTTGTTTTATGGAAATACCTATACTGACAATGGTGGCACGCTCCGGGTGGGTCGCGCGGGTGATCCTTGTGCTTCTTGCCTTCTTGTCGCTGTTGACATGGGCAATCATATTCAATCGTTTCTACTATTTGGCTCGTGCATCGCGGCTTAATAAGCTATTTAGGCGCAAATTCGGCACGCTTAAGGGGATCACCGATATTGAAACGCTGGACAGTCGTTTTGACCGCTGCCCGTTGGGGCAGTTGGGCAAGGTCTGTTCCGTTGAATATCATAGAATTATCGATGACGCCCGTACGCATCGGGGGGTTACGGATTGGTCGTTTTATCTGCAGAACCAGTTTACCATGGCCTCCGAGAGGTTGGGCGCCACGGCAACGACCATCGGCTCTAGATTGGATCATGGACTGTTTCTCTTGGCAATAGTCGCCGGCATTGCTCCGTTTATGGGCTTGCTTGGGACGGTATGGGGGATTATGAACTCATTCTACGAAATCGGGAATCAAGGTTCCGCAAGCCTCCCGGTGGTTGCCCCCGGCATTGCCGAGGCGCTTATCACAACCATTGTCGGACTTGCCGTAGCGATCCCCGCGGTGTTCTTTTACAATATATTCATTCACCGGACGAATAGAGTTGAGGACGAACTGGATGAATTCGGCGATCAATTACTCCTCCGCCTGAAGCGTGAGATTTTTTCTATTCTCTACAAAGACCGCCCGGCTCGACCGGCCTCATCCCGATAGGTTTAGGCAACTATGAGAACCGGAAGAAAGCGGCGCAAAAGAAAGGTCATCAGTGAACTCAATATCACCAACCTGGTCGATGTTACGTTCGCACTTCTTATCATCTTTATGATTGCCGCTCCCATGATGACACAAGGTGTACAGGTTGATCTTCCTAAGGCCGAGGCCGAAAATGTTGAAGCGACGGAGTCGATCCAGGTTACGATCACCGGCAAAAACGAGATATATATAGATCGAGAGCGAGTAAGGCTGCTGCAATTTCGTAAGCGATTTAGGGAAGTCTTTGGAGGGCGAACGGATGTTCCGGTGTTTGTAAACGCCGACAGAAAGGTCCCCTACGGGCTTGTTATCCGTATTATCGGCGATATCCAACGCGCGGGTGTGGTCAAGCTCGGGTTCTTGACGTTGCCGGTTGACAAAAAGGGGTAGGGTGCGTGTCGGATAATTGCCCAACCTGGATGGAACTCAAGCGGCACGATACACCGTATCCGGCTACGTTGCTTGTGTCGCTGTTGTTCCATATCCTGGTTTTGCTGGTCTTGCCTTTGGCGACGAAGATGCTGCGACGACCCAAAGAATATACTCGGCCGAAAACGTTTCAGCTTGTGACGATGTCTCCTTCCAGACCGGAGCCTCAGCCCAAGCCCGCACCGTCGCGCGTTCGCACCGAGCCTAAGCCCGCCCCCACCAAGCCGGTACCTAAAGCAAAGCCCAAGCCGACCCCTCAAAAAGCCGTCACCCGCAAGCCGGTTGAACAAAAAGAAATTCCGGCCAAGCCGAAACCTGCGCCGGAGCCGGAACCCGCGCCCGAAGAAGATTTGAGCGAGCTTGAGG
>WJJU01000846.1 GCA_014729595.1 Chitinivibrionales bacterium | reverse complement strand
GTTCCGGTCGGGGCTTCATCAATGGAACGACGACACCTTGGCGGAGGCTACGGCCTACTTTGAGGCGGCTCGCCGTTTAGGCGCCCCCGACAGTTTGATGAGCTATTGGCTTGGAACAACGCATTTCTTTCGGGCATCCCATGCACTGTTTGGCCCGGAGAAAATGCGGGCCGACGAAAATGCCGAAATTCATATCACGAAGGCGCTCGAAGCGTTTAAGTCTTGCACCGAAAAAAACGCCAATGCCGAGTGTTTTGCAATGGTGGCAACACTTTACGGACAGCGGATTACCATGGTACCGAGACGCGCCTTGAATTTGGGACCACAAATCCAGGAGCTTCGCTCAAAAGCGCTTGCGGCCGATTCTCTCAACCCGCGGGTACGGTATTTGATCGGTGTGAACTATTTCTATTCGCCGTCATTTTTTGGTGGTGGGGCGGAACCCGCGCTTCCTCATCTCCTCAAAGCCGATACGCTTTTTACCGCCGCACCCAAGCCTGCCGGTACCTTTGCTCCACGATGGGGGCGTGCAATCAACGCCTCGTTTATCGCCAGGGCTTACGAAGCGCTTGGAGAAACCGAACGTGCGATAAAATGGTACAAGCGAACGCTTAAAATAAATCCACACGATGCAATTGCCGAAGACCGGCTCAAAAAGTTGCTCGACGGCTCAAAATCAACGGCAAAAGGAACTTCGTTTGGGTAGTAAATCGGGTGCTCCAAAGACTGTAGCCATTATCGGGGCGGGACTGGGAGGCCTTTCGGCGGCGATAAGTCTTGCCGCGGCGGGATATCAGGTACGGATATTCGAAAAAAATAAGCGAGTCGGCGGCAAGCTGAATGTCATGAAGCGCGAAGGGTTCACTTTCGATATGGGGCCCTCTATCCTCACGTTACCGGAGGTGTTCAGAAATCTGTTCCGGCGGGCGGGGAAAGATTTCGACGGCTTGGTATCGATTCGGGCGCTCGATACTCATTGGCGTTGTTTCTTCGAGGATCATGCCTCGATCGACCTAACGGCATCCACTGATGAGCAAAAGAGGATCTTTGCGCAACTCGACCCTGAACTGCCTAAGCGGTTCGAACGGTTTCTCGCCTACTCGCGGGAGCAGTACGAAATCGTCGAGAAACCGTATTTGCGGGACGGGGTCGATACGTTTTGGGGGATGATGAGAGGAATCGGCCTCAAGCGACTTCCTCATGTCGACGGTCTACGCAGCATGAGCGCAACTATCGATCACTTTTTCGAAGATCAACACATTCGAGATATCTTTCGGTTTTTTGTCAAGTATATCGGCTCCTCCGCCGACAAAGCTCCCGGTTTTATCAATCTTTTGTCGTGGGTACAATATGGATTTGGTCTGTGGTATGTAGATGGGGGGATGTATGCGGTTGCCGAAGGAATGACGCGTGTGCTCGACGAGATGGGGGTCGAGATACGGTGCGACACGGAGGTCGTTTCGCTGGAGAGGGAAAAGGCGGATTGCGTAAAGGGCGTTCGTCTCGCCGACGGCATGGCTATTGACGCGGATGTGGTCGTGTCCAACATGGAAGTGATTCCCGCCTATGAGCGTCTTTTGCATCTTGATCTCCAGGCACTTAAACCCTTGCGTCGCTTCGAGCCGACCTGCTCCGGTCTGATCGTGCATTTGGGCGTGGACCGGATGTACGAGCAGCTTGCACATCACAACTTTTTGTTTTCGACAAACCAGACAAAACACTTTGCGGCGGTTTTCGACAAACACGAGCTTCCGGAGGACCCGACACTCTATCTGGTTGCTCCTGCGCGGACCGACGGCGCCGTTGCGCCGGCCGGTCACGACAATCTCAAGATCCTCCCGCATATCCCATACCTGAGCGAGCGGAGCACATTTGACGAACAAGACTATATGCGGCTCAAGGAGCGCGTTTTGGACAAGTGCGAGCGAATGGGGTTGACGGACCTGCGAAAGCATATTGTGTTCGAGCATTGCTGGACACCCTATAATGTTCGAGACAGGTACTACTCGAACGGCGGATCGATTTACGGGGTTGTTACCGACCTGCGGAAAAACTACGCACTGAAAGCGCCAAAACGAAGCCGGATTTGCGGCAATCTGTATTTTGTGGGGGGAAGCGTCAACCCCGGCGGCGGCATGCCTATGGTTGTGTTAAGCGGCATGCAAACGGCTGATCTGGTGCGAAAAGAGCATGCTCATGACTAGAGGTAATAAAGCTAATAAAAGATCAGCCCGTGATAGACGCTGTTTTGCCGCCGGCGCTCTGGCGGTCGGCGCGGCCGGCTTGAGCGGGGCGGGAGCCATGATGCTGTGGCGGATACCGCGATGTCGTATTCTGCCGGACGGCGAAACGGTGGTGCGAAACACGACGGTTATCATTCCGGCGCGAAACGAAGAGAACAACCTTCCGCGGCTCCTTGAATCACTCAATCGGCAGCGCGTCGCGCCGCAACGGATTCTTGTAGTCGATGACCATTCCGAAG
>WJJU01000845.1 GCA_014729595.1 Chitinivibrionales bacterium | reverse complement strand
GTATCCAACCGGGGGGCTTTGTGAATGATCATGAAAGGTAGTTCCTGTTTTCCGATATGCCGGCAATTATCGAAAAAATAGCATTTTTAGCATGACCCGGGAGTTGCCCGACCCGGACCATGCTTGGCAGGTCTAGGTTCAATCGACAAACAGAGTCGACATACTGCCTGTTAAGCGATTAACTCAGTGTAATCCGATATGTCTCAGGGAAGCCGGGGGGGGGGCGGTGATGCTCGATTTGATTATGTGCCGTTACGGTGTTGCTCATTTTGTTCCGCCCATACGGGTGGTACAAGCAGTTCGGCGGAGCTGTTGGAGCGGCGAGTTCTTATTGTCTCATAAGGGGTACTTTTTTCCGCTTTGCTCGCTCATACTATACTTCAATTACCCCCTACAATCGACGAATAATTCAAAAAGGGAGGAAGCATGTTTGTGGACATTCACGTTCATATGGGCTCTTTTTCGATACTGAAAGACGAGAGCGAAGATATACTTTGGCCGGAAACGCTTATGCGGAAGTACGATGGTGAGGGCATTGAATGGGGAATCATCCAGCCGATGGTCAATCCTGAATTTGCACCATGTCCGCAATCGATGAGAACAATTCTTGAGGTCTGTGAGGCGTTTCCGGAGCGGTTTCGCACCTTCTGCAATATTGATCCTCGAGCCTTGCGCAATACGCAAAAGGCTGATTTTTCGCCGCTCCTGGAATACTATAAAGGCGCGGGTTGCATTGGGCTTGGAGAAATTTGCGCCAATCTGCCTATCGATGATCCACGGGTGTTGAACCTCTTTTCCCACTGCGAGCGGTTCGGTCTGCCCGTGCTTTTTCACCTGACGGCGGCGTTGGGTGATTCGTACGGACTTTACGACCAATCCGGTCTTCCGGGGCTGGAGGAAGCCTTACGCTCGTTTCCGGATCTCATATTCATTGGTCACGCTCAAGCATTTTGGTCGGAGATTGGACCACTCGATAAAAACCATAAGCGCGGCGGCTATCCCAAAGGACCCATCTCTAGGCCGGGGCGTGTGGTAGAGCTGATGAGGCGATACCCCAATCTTCACGGAGATCTGAGCGGGCTTAGTGGGCTGAACGCTATTAGCCGAGATAACGCATTCGGTTCGACATTTCTCGATGAATTTAATGACAGGTTGTATTTCGGTACGGATTTTCTGTCTCCCCAAAGCGAATCGAAACTTGCTGCGTACCTTCGCGATCTGAGGGATTCCGGGGCGATTACCGCCGAGGGTTTTAAGCGAATCGCGGCCGACAACGCGCGCCGTCTTGCCGGGTTGTTTTGATTCGCCTTGGCAATGTCCGATACACGTAGACCGATTCGCATACGATGCACTTACAAGAATCCAAGTTCAGAAACCTTACGTGTCGCGTCGTGTTCTTATGCTGTTTGAGCGATCAAACAGTCTTCCGCGGCACACGAACCAAACCAAGCGCGAAAGATTATGTGTCTTCCGGAACAATAACCGCCGTGCTTGTCGAAATACTATAATAATGAATAAATATCTTTAAATGCGGTAAGCTTTACAATCAAGCATTTTGCCGCTTCGACACTCCGTTTCAATCGAGCCCTCGCTCTTGCATTGATGGGGGGGCGCGCGATTGATGAGAACTTATATATCTTTCTGGGTGTGAGGCGTAAACACTTTGTTTCAACACCCTGGTATACCCCATGGGCTGAACACGTATGTGAGATTGATGAATTTCGTAGTCGAGTCGTTCCCGATACCCTCTGTCGAAGGTTGACTCGGCCCGCAAAAACACATTTAGATAATGTTCCATTGTAGAGATTGGCGCGACAACGCGGGGGATGACCTCGATTGTTGCGTATGGAAAGGAGGATGTCGCGATTTCGATCCGGGGCCTTAATCGGGTCGGCTTGTGGATCAACAAACACACAACATGGATTCAAAGACCAGATCATCCGTCTCTCCATAGTGGATGGTTTCGCCCAATGAGGGCGGCATGCGCGTAGTAACGTAATTCTTCGGCCTCAGTGGCGAATAAGGTTCGACGAAGGCAAAGACTCGGTATGCGCGCAGTGATCGAATCCGATTTTGATGGTTTCAGTAAGAGGAGTTTTGTTACGTGAAAAGGTATGTTTCTCTCGTAAACAACATCGGTTGTATCGCTTTTGCCTCGGTATTGCTTTGCGTTAATTCGGCGTTAGCCGCATATCACTGTGTTCGTCCAGGCGGTTCTTCGTATGGGAACGGTAGCGGGACAAACTGGTCGAATGCGTGGAATGGTTTCGGGGCCATACGATGGAGTACCGTCCAACCGGGCGATACCATTTTTGTCGCGGGCGGACGCTACAACGAGTCTCTTCGTTTTGGCGCTTCGGGCAATTCCGCGCGTGGCCATATCGTGGTGCTTAGGGCCGCCAAGACCATTCCCGCCTGCAGGGCGCTTGGCGGCTGGTCCGACAACTTCGATAAAACCGTTGTTATCGATCGTCAATTTACCTGTGTGTCAACGCTTGGGCAAAACTACATTACCATCGACGGTGTTCGGGACGACGGCATACGGATGGTGAGCGCTCAGCGCAACGACACTCGTATCTGCGAGGTAGGTTTCGGTCACAACGGCTCGGGGCACATTACGCTTCGTAATCTCGAGATCGTTGGAACCGGTAGAGGCAGTCGGTACGAGAGTACCGGTATCTACGCCGCTTCTTCGACAAAACGAGAAACCGATCATGTCTACCATAATTTGACGATTCACGGCGCATCAACGTCGATCAAAATTCACTCGATCGATCGGGTAAAGATTACCAAATGCCGTCTTTACGATTCCGACTGCAGCGGACCGGCGCACGAGAATATTATATGGGCTCAGGGTGTAAACGATCTTGTTTACGATGGCAATATCGCCTACAACTACATTGTTGAAGGTGTTTTTGCGCGCGCCGACAACAGCAATTGGCTCGTATGCAATAGTGTGTTCCAGGGGCTGCCGGGCTCGCCGACAACCGTCTACGGCTTTGCAACCAAAGCCGGCTATCGCAATACCTCGATGCGGGTTTTCAACAACACATTCCACAACATTCGTAACGCGGTCATGTTCAAGTCGGGCACAACCGGCGAGGTGATCAACAATATATTCCATTCATGCGTAAGTATCACGCGCGGCGATTATAACTGGTATTCCGGATCCGACACCAACGGTGAGGCGCACGGGGTCGCCGGCGGTGACGAAAACCCGTTTGTGAACATAGGCGCACGCGATTTCCGCCTGCGCGCGGGCTCGTCGCCGGTGGATCGTGGCCGAAACCTGGCACGGTATTTAACCGCGGATATGACCGGCGTTCGCCGTTCGGGGGCGTGGGATATCGGGGCGTATGAGCAGGGTGGCGAATGGGGTGGTACGCCACCTCCCGCCACCGAAGAGCCGATCGAACCGGTCGAAGACGGCTCGGTTGTTATCGAGGCTGAATCGGGAGAGTTGAGTGCTCCCATGAGCACGGCCCCGGATGCCGGCGCTTCGGGCGGACGGTACGTTGTCACTACGCAAGACAACGCCGGCACCGCGACATACCGTTTTAGAATTCCAAAGCGCGGTTACTATCGCCTTAAAGCACGCGTACAAGCTCCGTCGACGGCGAATAATTCATTCGAAATACGTCTGGGAAACGGCGATACGAAAACATGGGATATACCCGAGTTGTGCTACACATGGCGGGAGGTCGATGTGTGCTTTAGAGAGGGGGGAAGTCCCGAGGCACCAGCTCGTCCGGAGGTTGTCGAGCTTTTCGAGGAAGGAACTCACACGCTGACAATCATAGGCAGAGAGGACGGGACGAAACTTGACCGGGTTGTCTTGGCCAAAGCAAAGGCGGAACCGACAAGTGTGAAGGGGGCGGCCGCGCGAAAACGCGTCCCCGCGGTAGAAAAGGCACGTTCCGGGGTTCAACTCCGTTCGCGTGCGTCTGAAGCGGGAACGTTTTCAGCCCACGGCAGAAGAGTTGCGCCAAAAACCAAAGGGGCGGCCGGTGTCCGTTTCAAAGCGCCGGAGGATATGCGGACTCCCGACAAATAGTAGTGGATAATGCTTAGATTGGCTCTTTCTTCGGTCAATTCGAGCATTTGGGTTGTCGAGGCCTCGAAGTTGAGACGCCATGCCGTGGCGTCTCAACGCAAATGACCTTGAAGCAGAGAAAAAGAATGGGAGAAACGGGCTAAAGCTATCAATCTTTATCATCCAAGATTCCGTTCGAAAGGGCTCTAAGCTAATAGCCTTAGTCCGTCCCCAATTCCCCTCATTCTATTGGCTCAATACTTGCTACCTTGGATGGCCCTCAACGCATACTTCCGAGGAGGGCATGATGGTTCATTGGAGAGCTTCTTTAGTTGCCGGCATCTTTGCCGCGGCGGCATTATCGATTCTATGTGTTGATTGCTCGAATTCCCGCGGTTCGGTTATATCCGCCGAGAGCATGTCTCTGGAAGCAATTCGACTGCCGCAAGGATTCAAAATCACGGTGTACGCCGACAGCGTTGAGGGGGCTCGCTCGATGGCTTTGGGGCCGGATGGGATGCTTTTTGTGGGAAGCCGAGATGTTGGGCGTGTGTATGCGATAGTCGATCATGAGCGTGATAATAGAGCCGACACGGCTTACCTTATTGCTCAAGGGCTAACGATGCCCAACGGCGTCGCCTATCGCAACGGCGCACTGTATGTCGCCGAAATCGACAGAGTGTTGCGGTTTGATGCTATTGCGCAACGTTTGAACAATCCGCCCACACCGGTCGTTGTAAACGATAGCTTTCCCGATGATGAATGGCACGGATGGAAATTTATACGATTCGGCCCCGACTCTATGCTGTATGTTCCAGTCGGTGCACCCTGTAACGTCTGCCTTCGAGATGATAAGCGGTATGCTTCGATTATGCGGATGAATCCCGACGGCACGGGGCTCGAAGTGTTCGCCGAGGGCGTAAGGAATACGGTGGGTTTCGACTGGCACCCTAAGACCGGTGTCTTATGGTTTACCGACAACGGACGGGACTGGATGGGTGACAATAAGCCCCCCGATGAACTGAATCGTGCTCCCCGTAAAGGGCTTCATTATGGGTTTCCTCACTGCCACGGAGATTCAATCCTCGATCCTAAATATGGACGAGAATCGGCATGCGAACGATACACTTCGCCGGCACTTGAGCTTGGACCCCATGTGGCTGCTCTGGGTATGCGCTTTTATACGGCCGATATGTTTCCGGAAGAGTACCGAAGCCAAATATTTATTGCCGAGCACGGATCATGGAACAGGTCCGAGAAGATTGGCTATCGCGTGATGCTGGTAAAGTTGAACGGCGAACGCGCGGTGGCGTATGAGCCATTTGCGGAGGGATGGCTTCAGGGCGAAGAGGCATGGGGAAGACCGGTGGATGTTGAGGTTATGCCCGATGGTGCGCTGCTGGTATCCGACGATAAAGCGGGGGCGATATATAGGATTTCGTATGGTGAAGCCGATTAGGTATGCGTAGAATAGCTCTGTTTAGTGAGGCGCTTACGACGGCGATGATGTGTTCAATAGTTCGACCGCGGCCGTGAACGCTTCCTCGACACTGATCCCAAAATCACTACCACTATTCGACGGACGCTCATTACGGGGTTTATAAAGGTGGCGCTTGCCCGAAAATGCCGAACCGGGAGACCATCGGTGGGGATGTGACTTGCCAAACAGTGACAAGGCGGGGGTCTGGAGGGTTGTCGACAGGTGATTGATGGCGCAGTCGTTGCAGATTAACAGCCGAGCGCCCTCGATGAGGGCAACGGCCTGCGGCAATGTAGTTGAAGGCGCTAAATGGATCCCCTCGCCGGCGAGACGGGTGACCGCTTCCGCTTCCGGCCGTTCATCGGGGGCATAGATTACCACAACAGACAGCGCCGGCTCGGCCCGCAGGCGTTTGGCAAGCTCTACAAATCCTTCAACATGCCATTGTTTCTTCTGATCTTTTGATCCCGGTGCCATAACCACATAGTCTCGGTGCGAGACACTAATCGACTCAAGGAACGCTTTCGCAAATTGTCGGTCGGCCTCGGTGAGTGTGAAGTGCATGCGAAGGGGTAGTGACGGTACGATTCCGAGTGGAGCGACAAGATCGAAATTTCGATAGGCGCCATACGAAGGTCCGTTGGTTTTTGATGGTGCGACTATATCGAGGTGCTTTTCCAGGCGCCTACCCGCCATACCCACTCTGAGGCGAGCCCCGCTGGTTACCG
>WJJU01000844.1 GCA_014729595.1 Chitinivibrionales bacterium | reverse complement strand
GCATAATAGGGCGTCCCCGGGCTGACGTCGGTGCTCAGCGGTGAGCCCGGCGGGAACGAAAGCGTTCCATTCGCGTAATCCACCGTAAAATCGGTTCCTTCGTGATACTCGACTTGGCCGGCGAGCGGGTTGGCGGGATCGGGCGCGTAAAGCCGCAACGATCCCGGCATGATGTTCTTGACATCCTGCGCTGCGGTACCGGTACCGATCTGAATTTGTACCGGCGCGCCGGGCGCCGCGGCCGCCGCGTCGTAGTACGCCATGCGGTAATCGTCGTAGTCTCCCTGATTCGCCGCCCGTGATTTCATGAGCGGAAAAGGCTTAATTTTCGTTTCGGTACCCGCGAACACGTAATCGCCCTTGTAATTAGTATTGGCAAGCGCAATGACTTGGCGAGTCAGTTGCATTACTTCCTTCGAAATATAACTGCGCTCCGTATCGGATTGGGTCTCGCTGGCGCCTTGAATGGCGAGTTCACGTATCCGCTGAAGTAGATCGTTCATGCTTAACATAGCGGTATCCGCAACGCTCATAAACGACAGCCCGTCGTCGATATTGCGCTTGAATTCGGACATTTGCTCGATTTTCGTTCGGAGTTTCAGATCGTTGGCAACGTCTACGGGTGCGTCCGACGGCCGCAGCAGGCGTTTGCCGGTGGATAATTGCTCCTGGAGTTTGGCAATATCCGCATAGCGGTCGTTTATCACGTACTGCATGTGCCGGTTGAGCGATGTGAACGTGACTCTCATGCTTTCCTCCATTATGGCCGGTCGAAAGCGACCGTAAGCCCGCACCTACATATTCATCAAAACGTCCAGCATCCGCTCCGCGGTACTGATAAGGCGGGCGGACGCTTGGTAGGTATGTTGATATTTGATAAGTTCGGCCATCTCTTCGTCGAGCGATACGCCCGCTATGGAGTCCTGGTGTGTCTCGAATTGACGAATCAAATAGTTGCGGGTCTCCAGGTGTGACGTCGCCTCGTTGCGGTTCAGGCCGAGTTGGCCGATATAGGAGCCGTAAAATTGGTTGAGCGTTGCGGTATTTCGCCCGTGTGCATCGGGCTCCATAACCAGCTTTTCGCGCAGTTGCGCTATCGCTATCGCGTTACTATTGTCCCCCGGCCCGGCGTACGTGCCGGTGCGGTACTTGAATTCCACATCCAGATCAGCGCCGTCGTGCACCGCATTCAGAAGCTGGATTTGTCCGAGAGTATAGTCAACATGGTAGTCGACATCGGGACGCAAAACCACACCGCTCGCACCGTTGGTAACAACCACGCTTCCCGACATAACATTGCGTATACGTTGACGGGAGGGGTCGCCGGGAGGCCGGTCGTAGAGTTGAACCGGTGACGCACCGAAGGTGGTATTTATCCGGTCGTTGCCGTTTTTCTCTTCGGCGTCTCCCGCCGCGGCGATATTCTGTACGTCTTGCAGTATCGAAGCCGAAACGTCGATGTCTGAAGCGCCGGTTAAACTTGGATCAAAAAAGTTTATGCCGCTGTAACCATGCAAATTGTATCCCGATATGTGAATTTCATTCACCTTTTCGACGATTGTTCGGGCGATTTTGTCCAGTTTTTGTTGGTATTCGGGAACAATGGTGTCTCGAGATTCAAAAAGGCCCTTAAGCTGCCCGCCCGAGGGCTCATAGATGCGATTTGAATCGGAAAAGCGCACACTTACTTCGGCAAATGAAGTCCCGTCGGCGCGTTTGGTGGTCTTGGTGCTGATCTCGAGTTCCTGTGAATCGACGGGAGAGACGATAATATTACCCATCGTGGTTACCGTCACCTGCCCGCGCTCATTTTCGGTGGTCTGGATATCGATGAGCTTCGACAGCTCCTTTAAGAGCCGGTCGCGGCGATCCCGGCTGTCGTTGGCGTTTTGGTCTCCTATTTCAACATGGGCGATCTCGAGATTGAGATTGAAGATTTCCTTGGAAAGCTCATTGACCTTACCAACGCGTTGTTTGATTTCGTCATTACGCGTTTCGCGGATATCGCGAAGTTCGCCTGAAAGGTTGTGGAAAACATCGACGAGAATCTCCGCATTGGTTTTTGTCATCGTTCGCGCCGCGACGTCGTCCGGGTACTTCGTTAAATTCTGCCAGCTATTGAAAAATTCATCGAGGTAGGATTGTAATCCCGTGTCTTCCGGTTCGATAAAGACATTTTCGACCCGCTCGAGGGTGTGGTCGATCTCTTCGTAGTACCCCACCTCCCGATTTTGCCGGCGGATTTGTTCGTCAATATAGACATTGCGTATTCGCTCTATGTTGACAACTTCCACCCCAAAGCCCATTTGACCGTATGAGCCGTCGTAGCGATAGTCCGGCGTTATGTTGAGCCTTTTACGTGAGTACCCTTCAACATCGGCGTTGGATATATTTTGCCCCGTCACATCCATGCCCAACTGCGAAGCCGAAAGGCCTCGGGTGCCTATGCCAAGTACCGAAAATAAGCCCATAGCGACGTCCTATGCTGTACGGTTGACGATGTTCGTTCTGAGGGGCTCGCGGGCTATCGTGCCCTTTTGCCCGTATACGGGTGCGCTTTTTTGCGTCGCGGTCATCAATTCCACGTTTTTCGCCATACCCGCCAACGACTCTTCGAGCAGTATGCGGTTAGAAACGTTGATCCGCGAAAGCGCCGCAATGCGTCTTTTTAGTTCCGTGCGAAGTGCCAAGAGTTCTTCGCGATCCTCACGGTTCACTACGTCGGCTATTTGCTGAAGCGTAAGGTGGCGGCCAGGAAGTCCAACCGATTCCCGCACCATGTCGGCTATGGCCAGGCGACGCTCCTCGAGTGATTCTATCTTGACAAATCCGTTGTCGTAATTTAACGTGAAGCTCCTGACCGCTTCGATATCCCGGCCTTTGAGAGCATCGTTCATTTCGCCGGCCGTCCCGATCAACTCGTCGTACACTTTCAGTTCGCTCGTAAGAATATTCTTGAGTTCCGACAGCGAGGGATTCATAGGGCTACTTCCTTGTTGATATATCTTGTCCCATAGTTCTTTGGGCATTCTCGGTAAATGCGTCGCGCTTAGCAAGTACCTTCCGTACATAATCCTGCGTTTCGGGGTACGGGGGGATACCGTTGTAGCGATCAACCGCACCTGGTCCCGCGTTGTAAGAAGCCAACGCCTTGGAAACATCGCCGCGGAATCGGTTGAGCATCAAGCGCAAGTAGCGCACGCCGCCCATCACATTGTCGCGCGGATTGAAGACATTCCCGACACCCATAGCTTCGGCCGTCGAATCGATCAGTTGCATCAGGCCCTTGGCGCCGGCGTGCGATACCGCATAAGGATCGCCCGCCGATTCCTGTGACACTACCGCTTTTATCAAATTGGTGTCAACATTATAGCGCGCCCCCGCCTCGGCGATAATGCTCTCCCAGCGAGCCAGACGAACCGAAAGGTCATCCGTACCCGCGGAGAGGGAGTTGGTCGAAGGATGTGGGTTACCGCTCCACGACGACTGTTTGAGGCTCTGAAGCTCTCGCAAGGCCTCGGTCTGATCCCGCTTGCCCCGGATCTGTTCCAAAATGAGATCGACCAGACCCAGAGATCCCTGATCGGTAAGAAGTTTCGCATACTCGGTGTCGAGCATATCGGTATATATTTTTTCACCCATACCGGTGGGGATCAGAGAATTTTCTGGCACGGTTCCGCGCATGGACCGTACAAGCATTGAATTGAACATCGAAGCGAACTCACGAGCCACGACCCTCGGGTCCCCGTAAGGAGTCGCCGTACCGGCCGAGGCGGTTCGCGGATCTGCTTGAGTCGAAATTTTCATGGTTGAGGCACTCCTTGGTGATGGGGGAATTAGCAAGCTTAGTGCCACAATGTAACGAATTGATATTCAATGGGTTATGATATTGAAAGCAACCGGGGGTCCGGCAAAAAATGCCGCCGTCGGCGGACGGATATGCCGAGTCGAAAAAAGTGCTAAGGCGTGGTGAGATTATGCCGATATAGTTAAGGGGAACATGTGCTTTCCCAACCCTCCCCGCCGTCGCGGCAAGGTCTTCCAATAATTCCCTTACCGCTTTTTTGTCACTTCGATACCCCCGGCAACGTATATATTTATCGCGATTCGCAACCGGAACGGGAATGGGGATTGCTTAAGTATCACTTGCTTCTCGTTAGTCTCGCCCAAACGCAGAGAAAAACGCGGATGGGAGCGGGTGAAACAGTAGTCACAGGTTCCGGCATCGCAGGGGGCACAGATGAAAACGTTAGGTATTTGTTTCGGCGCAACCACGATGCAGTGCGCGGTGGTGGTGGCTGATCCCGAAGTGTGTTCGGTGGTTCGAACCGAGCGCATCGCGCATGAGGGAAATCCGCGACGGGCTTTTCTCGACTTTATTGAAAGGCTCGATCCCTACGATATCGATCGGATAGCGATAACCGGCCGCAATTTCCGTCAGAGTGTCGCACTCACCGGTATTTCCGAGCCCGAAGCGATCGAATATGCGCTTCATGAAGAATGCCGCAACAACCGGCGTCCCGATCTAATCCTCAGTTTAGGTGGGGAAACCCAGCTTGTATATCGAGTGGGGCCGACGGGAGGGCTGATTTCGGTTCATTCGGGGAACAAATGCGCCTCCGGCACCGGCGAGTTTTTTGTCCAGCAGATACGGCGCATGGGGTTGGGACTGGATGAAGCCGTAGGGCTGGCTCGCGAGGGTACTCCCCGAAAAATCGCGGGTCGATGCAGCGTATTCTGTAAAAGTGATTGTACTCACGCACTTAATAAGGGTGAATCTCGAGCGAATATCGCCGCCGGCTTATGCACCATGATGGCCGACAAGGTCGACGAATTAATTGGTGACCTTACGAGCGATAAGCTTATGGTCGTCGGCGGAGGCTCTCTGAATACGGCGCTGGTCGATCTTTTGCGGGCCCGTCACGGGAAGGTACTTGTCCCCGAGCATGCGGCGGTTTTCGAGGCTTACGGGGCGGCTCTCTGGGCGGCACGGCATCCGTGCAAAGATTTGCCGGAACATATCGAAGATGTTCTTCATGATCGCGGACACTCCTTTGCCCATCATCCCCCGCTTGCCGATTCAATGCACCGCGTATCGTTCAAGGAGTGGCCGCACGAACAGGCTAAGTCGGGTGATACGTGCATTTTGGGGCTCGATGTAGGCTCGACGACGACCAAGGCGGTGCTGATTCGCCGTAATGATGCGCGAATTCTGGCCTCGGTGTATCTTCGTACCGAAGGAGACCCCGTCGGCGCATCGCGCTGTTGTTACGAAAAAATCGCCGAGCAGGTCAATGGAGCCGACTTATCTATAATAGGATTGGGAGTTACCGGAAGCGGGCGACGTATCGCGGCACTTCATGCCCAAACACACGAGGTGATCAATGAAATCACATGTCATGCCGTCGGCGCCGCCTTTTTCGATCCCGCGGTCGACACCATTTTCGAAATCGGCGGTCAGGATGCCAAATACACTTTTCTGACCGAAGGCGTTCCTTCGGACTATGCCATGAACGAGGCGTGCAGCGCGGGTACGGGATCATTTCTCGAAGAGTCGGCGCGGGAGTCGCTCAACGTGCTCACCGAACGTATCGGCGAGTTGGCCGTCATCGGTAACAACCCACCGAACTTCACCGACCAGTGCGCCGCGTTCATATCGAGCGATATAAAACGAGCCGGTCAGGAAGGGGTGAGTCGTGAAGACATTTTGGCCGGCCTTGTATACTCGATTTGTCTCAATTATCTCAATCGTGTGAAGGGTAACCGTCCCGTAGGAAGCCGCATTTTCATGCAGGGCGGCGTTTGCTACAATCGGGCGTTGCCGGTGGCGATGGCGTCGTTGATGGACGTGGAGATCGTGGTACCGCCGGACCCGGGGCTCGTGGGCGCGTTCGGTGTGGCGCTTGAGGTGCGCAAGAGGTTGGAGACGGGGCAGTGTGAGCCCGGACGGTACGATTTGGGCACCCTTGTCGCGCGAGACGCCCGACGCGAGGGATACTTTACTTGTGCGGGCGGTCCCGAAAAGTGTGACCGCGCCTGTCGAATCGCCCGTATCAGAATCGACGATAAATTGTATCCTTTCGGCGGAATATGCGATCGCTACGACAACGCGGGGGGTGAATCGAAAGTCGGCGTCGCGGAATTGGACCTTGTCGCTCGACGAAGGAAATTGCTCTTTGAAACCTACGGCCCTTCGCGGGATTCGCACGGCCCGAAGCTCGACAAAACAGCACCGACCGTCGGTCTGAACCGATCGTTTATGGCTCATCAGCTTTACCCGCTGTTCAGCAACTTTTTCAGCGGAATGGGTTTTCGGGTTGTAATGTCGAACCCCGGAGAAGAGCCGGCATCCTCGCGGGCCGACGCCGCGTTTTGTCTCCCGGCCCACATCGCCCACGCCGGGTTTCAAGACCTTCTTGATCGTAAAGTTGATTACGTCTTTGTGCCGCAGATCATGACCGTCCCCGTAGCCAATGTACCGACTTACAGCCGGGCATGTGTATTTGTTCAAGGGGAGCCGTACTACCTGAAGACGACATTCAGGCGCGAAATCGCTCAATCCGGTTGCCGGATTTTGTCTCCCGTGCTGAAAATGCAGAAAGGATACGAAAACGCAATGGCTCCACTCACGGCGATCGCCGTCGAAATGGGGGTTTCGGAAAAAACCGCGCGGCATGCCTGGTCGTATGCATGCGAAAAACAACGCTCGTTCGAAAGCGCGCTCCTGCGAGAGGGGAAAAAGGCGCTGTATTTACTCGGTAAAGATCCCGAGCGCATCGGGATGGTGCTGTTCGGTCGTCCGTACAACGCTTGGGCCACCGAAGCCAACATGGGAATACCCCACAAAATCGCTTCGCGCGGCTACATGGTTATTCCTCACGACATGCTTCCGGTCGACGACTATGGAGTTGACCATAAAATGTTTTGGGCGATGGGGCAAAAGGTCATGAAAGCGGCTAAATTCGTCAAGGAACGGCCGAATCTTTTCGGGACGTACATCACCAATTTTTCGTGCGGACCGGACTCCTTTTTGTTGACCTACTTCCGGAACGTCATGGGTCGCAAACCGTCTTTGACTTTGGAGCTAGATCAGCATACGGCCGACGCCGGTATTGACACGCGCATAGAAGCCGCGCTCGATATAATGAATGCATACGGAAAGACGCATAATGATGTGGGTGTGGAAACTCCGTTTGTCCCGGCCCATATAGTTTACGACCAAACGCCTACCGTCTATACCTCGGACGGTCATAAATACGCCTTGAACGATCCGCATGTCGAAATCGTGCTTCCGTCGATGGGTAAGTACGGTACCGAGTCTTTGGCCGCGGTGCTCAAGGGGCTGGGTATTCGTACGAAGGCGTTGCCGGTGGCCGACGACGAGACGCTCAGGATAGGAAGAAAACATACTTCCGGTAAGGAATGCTTGCCGTATATCGTAACCACCGGCTCGTTTCTTCGACACATTAGCGAACGTACGGATCCCGAGACCGTCACGCTTTTTTTCTTGGCCACGGGAGGCGGACCGTGCCGATTGGGGCAGTACTGCCGGGCTTTGGATTTGATCATACGACGTAACCGTATCCCCAACGCTGCCGTATTCACCATGACGGACGAGAACGGGTACAGCGGTCTGGGTGCGCGCAGCCTTCTTAGGGCGTGGCAGGGAATCGTACTTTCCGATGTGTTCAGCGACATACGAAGCATGGCGGCGGTGGCGGCCCGCGAGCCCGCCGAGGCGCTAAGGGTTGTGGAAGAGAGTCGGCGCGAGGTGCTGCGCTACCTCGAAGGGCGTCTTTCGGTCAGACTTACCTCGTTGCTGTCGGTCATCAGTCGTCGTCTGTCTCGGATACCTCTTAAAGCGAAGCCGCGCGACGTTCCCACCGTATCGCTTGTAGGGGAGATCTTTGTGCGTAGTGATGAATTTTCGCGTCGCGACCTTGTCGATTACCTCGAAAAACGAGGAATGGCCGTACGGGTGGCACCGGTAGCTGAGTATATGTGCTATAGCCATTTTGTCGTTAACAACGGTTTGGGGGAGCGGGAGTTCGGTATTGGCGAGAGCATGAAAATGCGGTTGACGGCGAGGGTGCAAGAGTGGTGGGAACGTCGAATAAAGCAAATTATGTCGGGCTCGGGTCTCTACCGTTTCGAGATGATCGAGGTAGATAAAACAATTCGCGGTATCGGCCATTTGCTTAACGAGAATTTCCGGGGGGAGTGTATCCTGACCGTCGGGTTGGCCATGCGCGAGATTCTTAACGATTCATGCGGTGTCATATCGATTGGGCCTTTCGGCTGCATGTATTCTCGGATGGCCGAGGCGATGCTGAAACGGGAGATGGATGTCGCCGGCAAAAGTCGTATGAGTGGATGGGGGCAGCGGGCGAAGGCGTTTGCCGATCTTGACGTGCTTCCATTCCTGGCGATAGAGACGGACGGCAATCCGTTTCCGCAGCTTATCGAAGCCAACCTGGAGGCGTTTGTTCTTCAAGCTCGCCGCGTCCACCACCGCCTTCAGGAGCTTTCGGGCCGGATCCAGAAAACAGGGTCGGACCAAGTTAACTCATTATGCGGCAATAAGTTACGGAGCATTTAGGGGACCAAAATCGATGGATTGGTAGGTCCGGGAGGCGCTTTTGTCAGAAAACAGGGTCGGACCAAGTTAAGTCGCTATGTCCCAATGACTTACGACAAAAATCCAGTAGTCTGTCGACTCGTAATCAATGAGATTTTCAATGTCCACCCAAATATCTATTTCATCCCCATCCCTGACACGATCCGGCGATTATCACGCCCGATTCTCATCCGCATGGCGCCATCGAAGGTTGGTAAGCAGCGGCTTGGGCTTTGGGGTCGGTTTAATCGGACGTCGTTACGGCGCATACCAATGTGTGTTCGGCCCCCACGAGGTCTTGTCGATCACCGGCTTTTTTTACATGCCGGAGGGGGCGGCGGCGTCTCCAACCCCGAGACCACCGGCAGCGTTGTGCGCTTGTAAGGTGGAGGGCCGGGCACCAATTGTTTACACGGTTTCTTGAGGCATTTAAGACAAAACGGAGATATGCGTTGCGTAGGGATGGGTGATTTGGTTCCCTTTTTTTTCTTGCATGCACCGCGACTTATTCGATAACAGGCTTGCCTTGCTTTGCTCGTTCTCAATCCCGCCTATCCTGCAATGCGGGTAATAATGATGCCGGCATTATTCTTCCTACGGTGCTTCGAAGGTGGCCGGGCATCCTTCATCGCAATCCGTTCTACTTCCGCGTGCGTCGATCAAAATCACTCGCCAACTGCCCCAGGTACCCGCGGCTATCGCGGGATCCTTTCGGAATTTGACGGCATTATGGTTTTCATTATTTGCATTCGGCCAGCGCTCTTCGATCTCGGCGACCGTCGGCTCTTCGCCGGGGGCGAATAAAAAGTAGGTAGGCGTACAGCCGTCGCCGTAACAGTAAACAATCTGCACCTTCGTTTCGAGCCCATCATGAGCATCGAGTTTTTTCCCCCATTTTAGCACTATTGAATCGGACACTGGATTAAAGCCGTTAAACTGTGTCGGCGCCGGCGGTGGACCGTCCGGATACACCAGAAACGTGTCCGCGGCGACGATGCCGTCGTCGTCTTTCGCATAAACCACCATCTTTACAGCGGTATTCACGTGTTCGGCCGCTACGTCGTACGTGTAAATACTGTCATTCTCCCGAACGGCTTCATCGATACCGAACGGTTCGGAAGTAGCGAAATAGTAAGATCCGACCACCCCGTTTGTATCGAAACCGTTGACCGCAACATCGATCGCGCCGCCTTCCGCGTTGCACCGAACAAACAGGGTGTCGGTATCCACCCACACACGCGGCGCGCCCTCTTTGACAAGAACCGGGAAGCTCTTCGACGTCCGTACTCCGTCGTCGTCGACGGCGGTAATGCGCACGGTATAGTTTTGCGTCACCGCTACCCGAAATTGATGGTCAATCGCACCGGTGCCGGCGGACTCCGTCAACTCGATCGTATCCTGACCGGTATCGTCGTTCCAGTCGACCAGCAGTGTGTCAACCGTGCCGTTGGGATCGTCGACCGTTATCGTGAACGTCGTATCATCGTTGACCCAGACAGTCCGGGGTGCTAAGTCGTTTATCGCCGGCGAGCCCGCCAAGACCGTCACCGAAAATATGCTGTCTTTGGTCAATCCGTCCGAATCGACCGTTCTAAACCGTATGTGCCGTGTCCCGGTGTCTTCGACGGCAAACGCATGGGCGAATTCGGCGCCACCGCCGGCTGCTTGAGCTTCTCTTTCAAATATCACGTCACCGTCCCAGGATACCATGACCGACTCGATTGTCCCGTTCTCATCCGCGCCCGTCACCGTGTATTGTACCGTATCGCGCACGAACAGCTCATTGGCGGGTGGATTCACGGCTATGCTTGTGAAATACGGTTTACTGGATTTCGCATACAGGTTATGGCTAATCGTATCGCTCGAAATCCCGTCATCATCAAGAACGTAAACACGGCACCGCTTGAGCCCCGGAGAGGTGAAGGTGTGCGTGAATACATTGCTTTCCGCAGAGTTGTCAAACGCCTGACCGATATTCCACGATACGGCGTATAAGGAAATTGTTCCGTTGGAGTCCGAAGCCGCGACGGTGCAGGCGAGCGTCTCATGGGTATAGACCGAGTCGGGGAGCGATATGGTCGCCGCGGGCTTACCGAATCCTATTCGCACTTCCATGACGGTATCCGGTGAAACGAACCCGTCATCGTCAACCACCCAGAAACGAATATCCCGTTCTCCCGTATCGACGACCGCAAATGACCGGGTAAATGTGTGCGTTATCGATGCGGTGCCGGCCTCGATTGAATCGTCGGCTTCGTCGTCACCGTCCCAACTCACATAAATCTTATGCACGACACCATTGACGTCGGCTGCGCTCACCACAAATGAGACGTTGTCGAGGATAAAAATCGAATCCGGGGCCGTTTCTATGGTAACGCTTTCGACGGTAGGCGGTCCCGCTTTTACAAAAACCGAATCCATGACCGTCTCGGATACATTGCCCGCGAAGTCCTTCGCCTTCAGATACACGTATTGTCGGCCGGTGTCGGTGAAAGAATGTTCGAATGTCGAATCCGGGCTCCAAGCGCCGAATGTTTCACCATCATGGGAGATCGCATACCAAGCCACGACGATGTTGTCTTCGGCAAAAGTGGTAAAGAGCGTATCGGTATTGTACCAAACGGTGTCGGGAAAAAGGTTTCTTACTATCGGGGCTTGGTTGTCATAGGTCCTCTTTTCCGCAATTGTGATTACGGCGGTATCCGCGGATCCCGCAATCCCGAAACGGTTTAGTGCGGTCACGACTATTGTATCGACAAGCGGGAGGGGGCGATCGAAGGTGAAGAACGTGTCGGTTGTAACCGTGTCGACTCCCACAGGAGCGCTTTGCCAACGAAGCGAGTCAGTATGACGCGTCGTAACGGTGAGTGTGCAGGGTTCGTCAACCACTACGGTGATTTTTTTGCGCGCAAGCTCGACTTCGGGAGTTGGGATTGGTCTGACATTCAGATGTAAGGTGTCCGTGAGAAGTTCGTTGCCTCTAATGTCAATTATTCCGGCGCCGACAAAAAAATCTTCGTGTTCATCGGCCGCATAGGTAAACGCTTCCGTAAGGAGCAGCGTGTCGCTCCGTGTCGTTTCGGTAAACCAAAAAACGGAAAGCTGCGTGTCCGAAGCGAATGGGGGGGTAGTTGCCATTGTGATGCGTACGTCGAGACCACCGCCCAAGGTAGTGGAGTCGACCTTGGGGGTAAAGCGGTCTAAAACCTTTACATAAAGGGTAGTATCATTGGAGGGCTTGAGGTTTTTCATGACGCCTTCGATTCTGACGGGCCCTTCGTATTGCTTGATAAAATATAAGCGAAGAGTAGAATCGCGTTCGTTTGCGGGATGGTGCAACCATTCGGAGTCCAACACCCCGTGCGAACCCGGAAACGCTCTGAAAGTCCAGTGGCGATCCGCGCCGCGTTCTCTCCAAGGAATCGTATATGTTTTCAATGTGTAAAGAGTGTCGGGCAAAGATTCCGTCGACAGCGAAAAACGATAACCCTCGTCCGGATAATCTTCGCTTAGCGGTACCGGATCCAACGTGTTGGGGACGCAGGTCATAAAACCGATTAGACAGAAAATGCATACGGCAAAACAGGCCGCCGCGGCGTATAGTCTATTATGTTTTGTCATCCCGCCTCCAGAAAAGAATACGGTCGCAATTCAGGCTCGTTCCGAGGGGTACGAAATATGTTCTTTTGCGGCTCCGTTGCGTTTTTCGCCGTTTCATGTTGGCGCCATAGACGCGATTTATGCTTTTTCGTGTGTGATATCGTTGGGCGGACGTCAAAAAGAATCCGGGAAGCCGAACTCGTCGGTACTTAAAATCCCCAAGTTCAGGTAGAATATAACATCGGGCCGGCCTAGTGCATTGATATTTTTGCCTTTATGTCGCCCGGCGCCGTCGCCGTGAAACAATTTATCGCGGAACAAGGTGGTGCCGGCGGTATGGGGAGGGCGATCTTTTATCCGCTATTGGTCACGCCGCCTTCCCGATGGCTTCCGAAATGCCCGTCATTCGGGGCTCGGCGCGCCTTATCGGCTGTTTTAAACAAAACCGTGTAGTCTGTCAGGAGGGAGCTATGTGCTCCGGCCCGTGAGCATCGATGATTTCAAGCATCTTTTCGACTTCTTCGTAGAAATAGGTCCCTGTAAGCGGGTAGTCGTCGCGGATCGAGACAAGCAGCTTGTGTACCCCCATTCGGTCTCCGCACCCCACGAAACTAGGCAGTATGCCTATTTTATCTACTTTTTCTCTCAGATTTGTTGACGGCGTGTAGTACGGGGCCGGAATTGCGAGATCGAGGTTGGCGTGCAAGAGTCTGCGAATATCGCCGAAAATATCGAAGTCGAAGAGTTCGTCAAAATAGATGTCCAGCCAGCAGTGGATATTCAGGCCGCGGAGGAAATAGGGCTCCACGCCGAATGGGTGCAGTTCTTCGTTGACCCGTACCAGTCGATTGAGCCATTGCTCGATATATTCGATATTGCTCTGTCCTTTTGTGACCTGGACGGTGTTTTTGCACTGTTCCATCCCGTCGATCCGGAGGTGTGCAAGCGAAGGGATGCCGAACAGGCGACAGGCCCCGGTTCTTCCTGCGTGTATGCCGCATCGGTTATCGCGAAGAAACGGGCAGCGACTGTTGCCCTCATAATCGGGATGAAGTTGCGGGGGAGTGGCAAGCAACGCGCGAAGATCCGACGGGGCGAGAAATCGGCGGGCGTGGTCGAATAGATAGATAAATTCAGCGAGCGTGCAGGTGGGTGAAACGCAGCATAGACCACAGCATTGGCAGGCTACTTCGGGTAACCCGGCGTAGAGCGTTTGGATTTTTTGGTGAAGCGTTTGATCCATAGCGGTCGGCGTATCCTTTGTGCGCGAACGGCCCCTATTCAATATACTTGGTTCCTGTTTTAAACGGAAAACACTTTGTTATGCGTTAAAAAATTCCCCGAACCGCCCGTTGGGGCATTCCTGTAACATCGGTTCTCGGGAGGGACGGCGGCATTCGAAGTGCCGGGGCGACCGCGAAGGTGCCGCGAAGCGTTTTGGTAGTACAAAGAGGGCGGTTTCGTCGAAATTCGCGCGTAGTTCGCGCGGAGTAATACTTTAATGATTAGGGCTCTTTAGAGTAAAAGCCGTTTTCAGAATGAGCCACGTCGGGGAAGACCGAGCGAGAAAGCAAGGATTTAAGGCGGGACGACGAGGCATATTCTCGGCGATAAGATGAGGAGGCGCAACGAAACGGAAGACTCGTCGCGGTTGGCCTGAGTAGCGGCTCATAATGATGGCGGCTCCAGGATTCCGCCGCGTCCCAATGTATTTTGCGAGATTATTTATGGTTCGCATTCCACATAAGAGAGGCAAAGAAATGATAATTCACATGGCCAAAGATGCGACCCCGGAGCAGGAAAACGCACTCCTGAAACGCGTTGAGGCACGAGGGTTTGAATATCAGATAATTCATGGTTCGACGGGTATCGACGTTATCGGGGTTCTGGGAGATCTCAGCGGCGTCGAGGAAAGCTATTTCGCCGAATGTGACGGTGTCGACAAGGTTATTCGTATTAGCAAGCCCTATAAAATGGTCTCGCGGGAGTTTGCGCATGACTCTAAAACGTTGGTGAAGGGGACGAAAGTTGTCAAGGTCGGTGAAACCGTGATAGGGGGAAGGGAACTGACGATAATGGCCGGTCCTTGTTCGTTGGAGTCCTCGGAGCAGGTGATGAGCATTGCGGAATATGTTGCCGGGATGGGTGTACCGATCATGCGGGGCGGTGCTTATAAGCCACGAACGTCGCCGTACAGTTTTCAGGGGATGGGGCTCAGGGGCTTGGAACTGCTTGCACAAGTTCGTGAGCACTACGGCTTGAAGATAGTCACTGAAGCCACCGGGCTTCATCGGCACATGTGCGAAGACGGGAATCTCGAGCGCAACAACGTTTTAGAAAACGTTATCAGCTACGCCGACATTATTCAGGTGGGAGCCCGCAATATGAAATCATACGGTTTCTTGCAGGAATTGGGCATTCTCACGAAACAATCGAAGACACCGATATTGCTCAAACGCGGAGACTCGTCGACACTGAAAGATTTTCTTCTTGCCGCGGAATACATTGTCGCCAACGGCAACCCGAACGTCATGCTATGCCTGCGGGGCATACGCACCTTTGAAGATGATCGGTTTCAACGTTTCACTCCCGACATTGGAGCGATCGCGGTACTGAAGCAGGAGTCGAATCTGCCGGTGATATTCGATCCTTCGCACTCAACCGGCTATCGAAGCAGGGTTCGCGCCGCGAGTCTTGCGGCGGTGGCCGCCGGCGCCGACGGTCTTCTAATCGAAACGCATAATAATCCCGCGGAGGCCATGTGCGACGGGGAACAATGCGTTACGCACGACGAACTGGCGCGGATAAAGGCTCAGGCGGAAAAAATCCGATCGTTGGTGTATGACGAGTAATTTACGGCGGATGAATTCTTTTTGAACGCTTCAGTGGATAAAGAATACTTACTAAACGGGAGGGACGAGCATTCGCTTATTAGGGCGTGTGTTGCGGGCGATCGGGATGCGCGCACGGAGCTGTTCCATCGATATCGTGATATGATTCATCGATTCGCCTATCGGTTCGTAGGGCCGGTTGCCGATATGGATGACATCATTCACGATATTTACATTGAACTCTTCAAGTCACTGAAACGATTCAGAGGAGAATCACGACTTAGTACTTGGCTTTACAGCATAGCCGCCAATGTGTGTTTCACCTACCTTAAAAAAACGCGACGGCGGGGGCGTGTATTTGTTCCATACGAGGTCATTGAGGGGCAGGAAGCGCATCGTGATAATGCTACGGACGGCGACAGGGTGTTTGCGCGTCGTTATGTCCGCGGGCGTATCGGCGAAGCGCTTCTTAAGTTGAACGAGAAAAAACGGCTCGTGCTGATATTGCATGATATTGAGGGGCGAACCATGGAAGAGATCGCTCGGGTCGTGAAAAAACCGGTTGGGACAGTTAAGTCGCGTCTTTTTCACGCACGAAGTGAAATGCGTGGTATCCTCAAGGATTTGATGAGCGAACCCATGCTATGATGTGCCG